>JAXDMH010000580.1:0-9714 GCA_034666225.1 Myxococcales bacterium | reverse complement strand
GGGCCTGCGCCTCGACCGGCGTCATCATGTCGGTCTTGAACTCGCTGGTGTGCGATCCGATCTTGCGATTCGGCAGCGAGGCGCAAAAAAAGCGCTGGCTGCCCGCGCTGGCGGGCGGCAAGGCGCTGGGCTGTTTCGCCCTGTCAGAGCCGGAGGCCGGATCGGACGCGTCGGCGCAGCGAACCACGGCAGCGCGCGGCGGTGACGGGTTCGTCATCAACGGCACCAAGAATTTCATCACCAACGGTCCGGTGGCGGACGTGGTCTTGCTGTTCGCCACCACCGACGCCGCCAAGAAGTCGCGCGGCATCTCGGCGTTCCTGGTGCCGACCGATACGCCGGGGCTGAAGATCGGCGCCACCGACGACAAGCTGGGAATTCGTGGCGCGCCGTCGGCGCAGATCTTCTTCACCGACTGCGCGGTGGGCGGGGACGCCATGCTGGGTCCGGCGGGCGACGGGTTCAAGGTGGCCATGACCACACTGGACGGCGGACGCATCGGCATCGCCGCGCAGGCGGTGGGCATCGCCCGGGCGGCCTTCGAGGACGCCACCAAATATGCGCTGGAACGAAAGACCTTCGGCCAGCCGATCGCCGAGCACCAGGCCATCCAGTTCAAGCTGGCCGACATGTGCACGGAGATCGACGCCGCCCGACTGCTGGTCTGGCGCGCGGCGGTGAAGAAGGACAGCGGCGGGCGGTACACCAGCGAGGCGTCGATGGCCAAGCTGTACGCGTCGGAGGCGGCCAACCGGGCTGCCAAGGAAGCGGTGCAGATCTTCGGCGGTTATGGGTATCTCACCGATTTTCCGGTGGAACGGCACTTTCGCGACGCCAAGATCACGGAGATCTATGAAGGGACCAGCGAGATTCAACGGCTGGTCATCGCTTCGGCCTTGCTGAAGGACTGATCCAGACGCTAAGTTTCGCGGGCAGGCCATTTCGCCCACGCCCCCCGGAGGTTCCATGCGACGCGCTACGCTGGGTATCAATCTGCTGGTCCTGAGCTTTGCCTGGGTCGTGGGAGCTGGATGCGCCGAAACGCAAAGCGGGGAACGGCCGGTGACGGTGGTGCGAAACGAGGAGCCCACGCCGCAGCTGGGCGGGATTCCCCCCGACAAACAGGCAGAGATCCAGCTTCTGCTGCAGCAGCGCGACACGTCGACGCTGAAGTGCTACCAGGAGGTGCTGGACGAAAAACACGACCGCGCCTTCAAGGGTTCGGTGTTCGTGGTGCTGACGATCGAGCCGTCGGGACACGCCGCGGACGTCCGGGTGGTGGGCGGATCGCTGAAAAGCCCCGAAGTGGGCCAGTGCCTGGTCAGCAAACTGAAGGATTTTGAATATCCCGCCATTCCTAATCGAGGGTCGATGCAATACGAGTATCGGTTCGAACCGGCCTACTAGAGTCCTTCTAAAGTCGTTCCCGGCAGCAACCGATCACCGGCCGAGCCCAAGGTCGGTTGACCGGGTGATGGTTTCCCCAAGTCCACGTTCTGAGGTGTTTCATGAAGAAAGTGGCTGCGTTGGTTCTGGCCCTGGCCGCGGTAGGCTGCGGCCACAGCGAGGACAAGCGAGATGACGGCGCCCTGGCCAGCGGGGGTCGTCGACGCTTTCATCCGGGCCAAGGACCGGGGCAGTCGGCGGACGGGTCGGGCATGAAGATCGACAACGAGCTGGGCGTCGTGAACACCGCCGATGTCGAGGACGCCATCGCCGATCACTTCGAGGAGCTGCGCGCCTGTTACGGTCAGGCTGGCAAGGCCCAGCGCTATGCCGGCGGGCGGGTCCTGCTGCGATTCTTGCTGGGCGGCAGCGGACATCCCGACGACGTGCTGGTCGCCGAATCGGATCTGGGCAATTACAACGTGGAACGCTGCCTGGTGCACGTGGGGCGCGCGATCAAAATCAAGGCACCGGAAGGACACAAGGCGACCACGTTCGACTATCCCATCGAGTTTCGCCCATCAGGACAGGCCACGGTGCTGAACCTGGACGGGCTGAAGGTCGAGCACGACCTGTCCGTGCAAATGCATCAGCTGGCCGACTGCGGGCAGCTGGCCGACGCGCCGATGGCGGCGATCTTCTATATCGAACCGAATGGTCTGGTGGGGTCGGTGGGATTTTCGGGCGCCGTGCCGCTGGATGAAGACACCGGCGACTGCATGGCCCAGGTGATCCGGACCTGGCACATGTCGGCCACGCTGCCCAAGCATGTGCTGCGCTGCAACTTCAGCATCCCGCCGGTCATGGCCAGCGCCGAGCCGGCTCTCCGAGCCGTCATCGGTCCTTTGGCGCGTCGCCGCCGGCACTAGCGAAGGTCGCCCGCGCCGACGTTATTGTTTGGGGGCGGGTTCGGGGGATTTGGGTTTGTCGTCGCTGCGGGGTTTCTGGCTGTTGCGTTCGGCGTCGGCGGAGGCTTTGCGCTGCTTCTTGTCGGCCTCGGCGGCCTTCTTGGTCTCGGCGGCGATCTGGCGCTCGATCTCTTTCTGGCGCTTCTCTTCGCAGCCTTTTGGCTCGCACTCGCCGGGGCAGCCGCATTTGGCTTTCTTGGCGCAAAAACAACTTCCCTGGCCGCTGCTGTAACAGCCGCAGGCGTTGACGGCGTTGCCGTCGGCGCCGGTGGCGGCAGGCGCCGCTTTCTTCTCTTTCGCCGCGGGCTTGGCCAGCACAGACGCGCTGGTGCCGACCGTCAGCAATGCCACCACGAAGACGATGAGCACCCTTCCGAAGGATCTCGTCATGTCTCTTGTCTCCCCCTCGCGTTACAATACACCCTTCGCGGCCGGGGTGGGCAGCCGTCGGGGGCTGCGTGAATATGTCAGGGCGCCGCCAGCAGGAAGCGCCCCTTCATCCACGAGGCGCCGCCCCGTTCGTCGCGCACCACGATCCAGAACACCACCGACGGATCGGCCGGCATCACCGTCGGCGCCTGGTATTTCGACTCCAGGTGGACGTGATCGGGCCGCATGCGGATCGTCGGCGGGACCGTGTTGGTGCTGGGCGGCGAAAACGTGCCGGCGGTGGTGAAGAAGGCATAGCGAAGCGTCTCTTTGAATTCGCTGACCACCACCTGGGGCGTGGCCTCCCGGGTCAGGGCCCGGGCAAAGTAACTCTCGGCTGCCGTGTCGGCCCCCTGCGGTTCGAACCACAGTGAACCGCCCAGCGGCACCGTGGGCGGATGGTCGGGATCGAAAGGCTGAGGATCGATCGCCATCGCCATCGCCATCGCCTGATCGTCGCGCTGGGCGTACGTGATGAGACCCGTGATGCGCGGGTTGGCGTTGGCCGGTTGATCGGCGTGGTCGGGGGGCGGCACGGTGAAGATCACCCGCTTGATGGCGATCTCGCTTTCTGGGCCGGCGGCAACGGCCAGTTGAAAGGCGATGGGCAACTGAAACCCCAGCTGGGCGGACGGGTCGATCATGTACGCTCGCTGGAGGAGCTCGCGCGGGAGCACTGACGGGATCTGCATCTCGGCGTCGCCGAACGGCGTGCGGGTGGCCAGCGGCGAATCGGGCGGCGGCGGCGTCACCGCCACCGAGCGATCCGGGTCGGGCGACTGTGGATCCTTGCATACGATGCCGTTCTTGCCGGTGGCGGCGGTGACGGCGTCGATCTGGCGCGGACAGGCCAGCGCATCGACGGTGATGGGGCGGTCGCCGCCGGCGGGGTCGACGATGAGGGCGGTCACCGTGGTCGAGAACGATTCGGGCAGCTGGGCTGGGTCGGTGATGAGCTGGGGATCGATCAGGATCTCCGGCGGGTCGGCGCGGATGGCCAGCACGCGCAGATCGACCACGGTGGTGACGTCCTGAAAATTGCCGCAGCCGGCAAGCAGCACCAACAACAGCGACAGCGCGCGCGTGGACCGTGGCATCAGAACCTCCCCCGGATGCCCAGGATGGGCAGAAACGGCAGGCCGCGGACCGGCGCCGATTGACGATAACGATAGTCAAAGGTGGTCGCCTCGGGATTCTGCGCGTTGTAAACATTTTGTATGTCGAGGTAGATCCCCAGGCGCCACCAGTCGCGGGTGAAGGTCCGTTCCACGCGGACGTCCAGCTGGTGAAAGAGCTGCCGCCGCGTGGAATAAGCAGGGCCCAGGACCGGACGATAGGCGCCGTAGTCGGAATCGTTGACGGCGCCTTCGGTGGGCGTGGTGGGCACGCCGCTGACCAGGCGAAAACGGGCGCCCAGCTCCCAGGCGCGCAGCTTGTAGCTGGCGATGGCGATCAGGTTGTGGGTCTGATCGAACGGCGTCGGGTAGTAGGTTTGCTGCGAGGTGGGCGCCGGCGCGGAGACTCCGCCCATCCCGAAGCTCTGATTGCCCACGGTGGGGACAGTCTGCTCCGCACGAGACAAGGTGTACGAGATCCAGCCGTAGAAATTGCGGGTGATCTCGTGGCGCAGCAGAACCTCCAGGCCATAGCTGCGGCCGCGCCCGTCGGCGGTGAAGCGTTCCTGCGCATCGCGCACCGGCAAGTTGTGGCGGCCCAGGTAATAGACGGTGGCGTCCAGGGTGATCACGTCGGTGAAGCGGCGTTCGATGCCCAGATGGTACTGATCCGACCAGATGAGCGGCAGCGACGGGTTGCCGAATTGATCGTCGAGGATCTGTGGTTCCTGCGGTTGGTGGAAGATGCCGACGCCCGCCTTGAAGGCCAGGCGCGGCGACAGCGCCCAGCGCGCCACCAGGCGCGGATCGACGCTGGCGCGATCGGTGCGGTTGTAATGAAACTGATCAAAGCGCAGGCCGGGAACCAGACGAACGGCGCGTGTGACGTCCCAGATCGCCTCGGCGTAGGCGGCGCTGCCCAGGTCGTTGATGGGGCGATCGATGTCGATCAAATCGGGCGCGCTGCGACCGAAGGTGCGGGTGATGGCGGGCATGGGGATGTGCAGGTGGGTCTTGTCAAAGGCCATCTGGACATCCACGCCCAGGGCCAGTTTCAAGCTCTTGGTCAAGGAGCGGGTGAGCTCTTCGCGCAGGGTGAGAAGGTGCGTGTCGCGATCGACACCCACCTCGCCGGCGCCAAAGCGGTAAAGGTCGTAACCATAAGAAGGTGACAGGCGCGACAGCCATCCGCCGGCGGCGACGGTCCAGGTGGCGACCACGCGATGAAACCCGATGCGCGAACCAAGATCGATGTCACCGCGGGCGGGATCCTGGGCCAGGACGTGCAGGCTGTCGTTGCTGCCGAACACCGCCAGCGACAGACGGCCGGCGGCGCCGAAATCTTTGTCGGCGCGGGTCTGATAGTCCCAGTAGACGGGCGTGGCCACCACCGTCGAGGAACCGACGCGCTGGGGGATGAAATACGGCAGCAGGAGATCGACGTACGAGCGCCGCGCCGACATCGACCCCGACACCCCGTGGCCGAGGGGCCCTTCGACGCTGGCCGAGGAGTCGAGCAGGTTCACGTCGGCGCTGCCGTGGACCTGGGTCAAAGGTTCGTTGCGCAGCGAAACGTCGAGGATGCCGGCGGTGACGCGGCCATAACGCACGCCGAAGCCACCCGGGTAAAAGTCGATCTTGTCGATGAGGGTGGGCGTCAACACCGACGGGCCGCCCAGGAAATGAAAGACGTAGGGGACCTTCTGCCCGTCGATGAACACGCCCGTGTCCTGAGGCGCGGCGCCGCGGACGATGAGCTGACCGAGGCCATAAGGGACGCGGGCCACGCCGGGCAGGTTCTGGATGACGCGCAGGGGATCGCCGAAGGTGCCGGGGACGCTGGTCAGCTCGTCGTGCGACAACGTGTGGCGCGTGACCTCTTCGTGTTCGCGCTGGCCGCGGACGCGGGTTTCGTACTGGCCGCCCGAGCGCAGCGGTTGAAAGCAGGAGAGCTCGACGACGCGACCATTGGCCAGCTGTTCGGGACGGACGTCGCGAATGCACGGCTCGTGTTCGGCGTCGCTGATGATGAGCCGCAGGCCGCCGGGGGCCAAGCCGCGTACGACGAAACGACCGTCGCTGTCCGTGGCTGTGACGACGTGCGCGGTGGGCGGCGGCACCGGCGGCGATGACGACGCTGACGGCGGTGCGAAGACGTTCCAGATGACCGCCACGTCGGCGGCGCCGATCGGTTCACGGGTCCCTTTCTCGCGCACGCGGCCGCGCACCAACTCGGGTTCGGGCGGTGCCGTTGCGGCCGGCACAGCCGGGACGGGCGAAACGGGCGGGGGCGGCGGCGGCGCCTCGGGCGGCGGGGGAACCTCCGGACGAAAATGCAGCACGTACTCGATGCGGATCTTGGCGGGTTTGCCGTCGACCTCGGCGGGCGAAAACTCCATCTCGGCGGCGGCGGCGGTGGCCGCCTGGTCAAACCCGTTGCCGACCGGCGTCATCACAGAAACCCCGGCCACGTGGCCGTCGACGTCGATGTCGATCTGCAGGGTGACGTCAGCCGCCAGCTTCGCGGCCAGTGCTTCGGGCGGATAGATGGGCTGGGGCGGCTTGAGCAGCGTCGGCGGCTTGGTCAGCTGGGGGGCGGGCGCCGGGGATGACGATGACGGCTTCTGCGGCGGCGGCTCGGCAAAACGCTGGTCTGTGCCCTGGGCCCGGGCGGTGGGCACGGGCAAGCCCGCGGTCGCGGCCACGGCCGCGGCCGCGAGCAGCATGAGGGGTTGGCGCAGCGTCCAAGAAGATCGATGGCGGGTCACAGGCGGCTTTCACGACGCAGATCGGACCGGCGGGCTTTGCGCGAACGTTCGTTGGTATAGTCGGCGGAGATGCCTGAACAAGATTTGACTCGCTTCCCGCTCGACCGGTTGGCCGATCAGGTGGGGACGCCATTCTACCTCTATGACGCCGCCGTGCTGCGCGCCCGCCTGGGCGAGGTGGCGGCGCTGACCGACGGGCCCGCGTTGCAAGCGCGCTATGCGATGAAGGCCAATTCGTCGTGGAAGGTGCTGGCGGAGGTGCGCGCGGCGGGCCTGTGGATCGACGCGGTCAGCGGCAACGAGGTGCTGCGCGCGCGGCGGGCCGGCTTTGCCACCGGCAGCACGCCGCCCGTGATCATGTGGACGGCCGACGTCTTCCGCGACAACGCGCTGACGGTGGTGCTGGAACACGGCGTGCTGCCCAACGTGGGATCGCCGGGGATGATCGCCGAGCTGCGCGGCGCCGGGTACCGCGGGCCCATCGCCATGCGCCTCAACCCGGGGTTCGGCCACGGGCACGTGCAGTCGTGCGACACCGGCGGCCCGTCGTCTAAGCACGGCATCTGGTACGAAGCGCTGCCCGAGGCGCGCGCGCAAGCGGCGGACGCCCGGCTGCCCATCGTCGCGCTGCACGCGCACATCGGCACCGGGCCGCAGATTCGCGAGTTTGATCAGAACATGCGCCGGCTGACCGAGCTGTACGCGTCGCTGCTGCCGGATTTTCCCGACGTCGAGTCGGTGAACTTCGGCGGCGGCATCCCGCATCCTTATCGCCCCGAGAGCAAGCCGTACGACCTTGACTGGTATCGACCAGTCCTCACCGAGGCGGCCAAGCAGCTGGCGTCCGTGGCCGGGCGCCCCATCCGCGTCGAGATCGAACCCGGCCGCTTTAGCGTCGCCGGGATGGGCCTCCTGGTGGCACGGGTCAAGGACATCAAGGAGACGGCGTCCAACGCCAAGGGTCCCGGCCATCGCTTCATCATGGTCGACGCGGGATTCGCCGATTTGATCAGGCCGGCCATGTACGGTTCGTACCATCACATCTCCATCGTCGGGGCCGGCGCCACGCGCCCACCCGAACCGTTTGTCGTGGCCGGCCCGCTGTGCGAAAGCGGCGACGTGTTCACGCGCGACGATCAAGAGCTGCTGGTGCCCCGGCCGCTGGGACGTCCCGACGTGGGCGACCTCTTGGTGCTGCACGACGCGGGCGCTTACGGGGCGGCCATGAGCTCGAACTATGTGTCGCAGGGGCGTGTGCCGCAGGTGTTCTGGGACGACGGCAAGGCCACGCTGATCGCCCGTCGTGAAACCCTGGAAGACATCGTTCGTCCCGAGTGCGACGAACGTCTGGACTGACGGAGCCCCCCATGCTGGAGACCATCGATCACGGCACCGTTCGCGAGCTGCGCCTGGCCCGCCCTCCCGTCAACGCTTTGGACCCGGCGCTGCTGTCGGCGTTGCGGGCGGCCATGGCGGGGGCGCGCGCCGCTGGGCGCGAGGCAGTCGTGCTGTCGGGCGCGCCTGGACGTTTTTCCGGCGGCCTGGATGTGCCGGCGCTGCTCCTGCTGGGGCGCCCGGAGATCCGCGACACCTGGAAGACCTTCTTCGGGCTGCTGCGCGATCTGGCGACGTCGCCGATTCCGACGGTGGCGGCCCTGACCGGCCACAGCCCCGCCGGCGGGACGGTGCTGGCGCTGTTCACCGATTACCGCGTGCTGGCCGACGGTCCCTTCGTCATGGGCCTCAACGAAGTGCAGGTGGGCCTGTCGGTGCCGGCGCCGCTGCTGCGCGCGCTGACCTACCTGGTGGGCGCCCGTCAGACGGAGCGGCTGGCGGTGGCTGGCCTCTTGCTGGGTCCCGCCGAAGCGCTGCGCTGCGGACTGGTCGACGAGGTGGTGCCCGTCGAAGGGGTGGTACCGCGCGCGGTGGCCTGGGCCACCGAGCTTCTGTCGCGCCCGCGGGCGGCCATGACCGCCACGCGCCGCCTGGCCCGCCGCGAGATCGCCGGCGTGTTCGACGACATGGGTGACCGTGAGATCGACGCCATTGTCGACCAGTGGTTCAGCGCCGAAACCCAGGCCACCATGCGCGCGCTGGCCGCCCGTCTGAAAAAGCCGAGTTGAATCAGGTCGAGTTGAATCAGGAGTTGATCGCCCGAGACCGCAAAGGCGGTCAAGAACCAGCTGGCGAAAGCGGCAGAAGATCCACGGACGCAGACAGCGCATAGCGAATGGCGGGCTCGACTTGCTCCACGGTCAGTCCACGCCAGAAGACATGCCAGTCCGGCAGGCGCAACATCCCGTCGCATTGCTTGACGTACCAGGGGACGATGCTGTTGGTGGGCCGGGCCCGCCAGAAGAACGCCGGATAGTCGCGGGTCATCGCCGACCAGAGCTCCGTGCCGATGCCTTCGCCTTGCGCCGCGCGCTCCACGGCGAACTTGGTCAGGTAGATGCCGACCGGGGTGGCGCGCAGGACCGCCGCCCCCCGGTAGCCCTCTTCGGTGTAGACCCGATCGACGGGTTCCAGGAAGAAACCCTCGCGCAGTTTTTTCCCGAAGGCCGATTCGAAGAGCTCGGTCAGCCGGGCGTGATCCAGCCGATCGAAATCGGGATAGCTGTCGATGCGCGAGCCGCGTCGGATCAGCGTGCCGGCGCCGCCCACGGTGAACAGCTCGCGCAGAAGGTGCAGCGGGTTCACCACGGCCACGCTCATGCGGTGGGGGACATGCTCTAAAAGCTGTTTGACCTGGCGGAGCAGCGACGCTTGCCGTCGCGACAGGGTGCCGCTGGCCATCAGCGGGTCATAGTCGACGGTGAGGTTGACGTTGGACAGCACCTTGCCGTTCTGCGCCTCCAGACCGGACCGCCGGCTGAGATAGATCAGCTTCCGCGTCTCCAGCGCCTGGGCCATGACAGCCAGCAGACGAAAACGCCCCTCTGGCGTGACGTCCTTGGCCGCCTCCAGCGACACCAGCGGAATCTGCCCGGCGCCGATGGCGCCGCGAATGGCGTCCAGCGCCGCGAAAGTAACGTCCGGCCCACAGGA
>JAXDMH010000579.1:0-3161 GCA_034666225.1 Myxococcales bacterium | reverse complement strand
CGTTGGCCCCCGCCTGAAATCCTGTGGTGATCGAGGCGCCCAGGGCGACCACCGCGCCTTCGGAGGCGGGATTCTGGACGTCCAGACCCAGGACGTAGATATAACCGCCGCCGCCACCGTTGAGCGTGGGGGCGGACACCATGTTGCCGCCGGCGGAGTAGTTGGTCTGGAACGGATTCTGCTGGCAGGTGCCGCCGCTGCTGGACATGACGAAGAAGCTGATGGCCACGTCCGAGGTCGGCTTGACGACGAAGTCCGCCCCATCGCTGAGGGCGAACATTCCCGCCGCGACCGTGACGTCGGGCTGGCCAGCAAAGGTCAACGCCTTGTCGGTGGCGACATCGATCGACCCTCCGGTGGTCCGCTGCGCCAGGTGCACGCTGCTGATGTGCAACGCCCCGCCGCCGCGCGCGTTCGAGACGCGAACGCGAGCGGCGTTGCCGCCGATGCTGGTGTGCACGATCGTGCGAAGTGTCTGCCCGACCGATGCGTTGCAGGTGCCATCCGGCGCCGCCGCCCACGTTCCCGTCCAGGCGTTGTCGCCGCTGGGGGCCACGTCGGGGTGCGTTTCGGCGACCGCTCCGTCATTGCCGGCGGGCGCGCCGCCGCTGCCGTCAGCATCGGCGGCCCCCATGCCGCCTGATCCGCCGCCTGTCCCGCTGGGGCCGCCGCCCTGACCGCCGGTGCCCGCCGGGCCCATGTCGACGCCGCCGCCGCTGCCCGTCGTTGTCCCGCCGGTGCCGCCGGTGCCGCCCGGGGCACCGCCGCCGCCGCTGGAGCAACCGACCCCCACCACCAGCAGAGGCGCGCAAGCCAACAGAATTCCACCAAAGAAGGCGTTAAGACGTTGCATAGAGGTCCCCCGGTAGATAGACGGACCCGGCTGGTCCGGCAGGCAGCACAACCTTTAGTTATGCGCCCGCAGCGCCGATCGCGGCGGACATTCTCAATTAGCCACCCCCGTGCCAGGCCCAGCTGTGCGGGCCGGCGACCTGCTGCTGGGGACGCAACGCAGACGCAACCGCTGCTGCCGTGGCAGCAAAAAAAGATGGTTGGAGGCGGGCAGGGGCGGGCACGCCCTTTGCGTTGTGGACCCGCACAGGCCATGGACATCGACGAACGAATCACCGAGGTGGACGTGGTGGTGGTGGGGGGCGGCAGCGCCGGCAGCACCGCGGCCATCCGCGCCCAGCAGGCGCTGCCGCTGGGACGCGTGCTGCTGCTGGAGAAGGCGCACGTCAAACGCAGCGGGGCCATCGCCATCGGCATGGACGGGCTGAACAACGCCGTCATTCCCGGGCACGCCACCCCCGAGCAGTACGTAAAAGAGATCACGATGGCGAACGACGGCATCGTCCACCAGCGGGCGGTGCTGGCCTACGCCGAGCGCAGCTATCAGATGATACAGAAGCTGGACGGGTGGGGCGTCAAGTTCCAGAAGACCGAGACCGGCGACTTTGACGTCAAGAAGGTTCACCACAACGGCACCTATGTGCTGCCCATGCCCGAGGGGTACGATCTGAAAAAGATCCTGACCCGCACCATCCGTCGCTCCGGCGTGCGGGTCAGCAACCGGGTGATGGCCTCCCGCCTGCTGACCGGGCCCGACGGGCGCATCGCCGGCGTGCTGGGGTTGAACGTGCGCGACGGCGGCTTCGAGATCATTCGCGCCAAGGCGGTGATCCTGTGCTGCGGGGCCTCGGGGCGGTTGGGGCTGCCGGCGTCGGGGTACCTGTACGGCACCTACGAGAACCCGGCGAACGCGGGCGACGGTTATGCGCTGGCCTACCACGCAGGCGCGGAGCTGACCGGGATCGAGTGCTTCCAGATCAACCCGCTGATCAAGGACTACAACGGTCCGGCGTGCGCTTACGTCACCGGGCCGCTGGGCGGACACACGGTGAACGCCCAGGGGCACCGCTTCATCCAGAGCGATTACTGGAGCGGGCAGATGATGCTGGAGTTTTATCGCGAGCTGCACTCGGGCAACGGGCCGGTCTATCTGAAGCTGAACCACCTGGCGCCGGAGACCCTGACCGAGATCGAGAACGTCTTGCACCGCACGGAGCGTCCCAGCCGCGGGCGGTTCCACGCCGGGCGCGGGCACAGCTATGCCGAGGACATGGTGGAGATGCACATCTCCGAGATTGGCCTGTGCAGCGGGCACAGCGCCTCGGGGGTCTGGGTGAACGAGCGCGGCGAGACCACCGTGCCAGGGTTGTACGCCGCCGGAGACATGGCCTGCGTCCCGCACAACTATCTACTGGGGGCCATGACCTATGGCGAGATCTGCGCGGAGAACGCCCTCGACTACGTCAAGGATGCGGCGGAGGCGCCGGCGCTGGACGACAGCGCCAGCCGCGATCAGATCGCCGCCGAGCAGGCCCGGGTCTACGCGCCGCTGGCTCGTCCGGACGGGATCCCGCACCAGCAATACGAGTACAAGGTGCGGCGGTTCGTGAACGATTACCTGCAGCCGCCCAAGACGGCAACGCGCATGGAGATCGGCCTGCGCCATTTTCTGCGGGCGACGGACGATCTGGAAGAGGTGGGCGCCCGAAATCCGCACGAGCTGATGCGGGTGGTGGAGGGGCAGTTCATTCGCGACTGCGCCGAGATGGCGGCGCGCGCGTCGTTGTTTCGCACCGAGAGCCGCTGGGGCCTGTACCACTATCGGCTGGACTATCCGGAGCTGGACGATCAGCGCTGGTTCACCCACGTCAACCTGCGCAAGGGCGCCGCCGGCGTGATGCAGCCGTTCACCCGGCCGGTCGAGCCGTATGTGGTGCCTCTGGACGCCGACGAGAAGCGCAGCTATTACCGCATTCGCGTCGGCAGCGACGCGGCGACGACGACGGCGACAGCGACGACGGGGCCGGGGCCGGCGGCGGCGGAACGCAGCGCGGTCGAGGCCGCCTCGCAACCAAGCGGGCTGGGGCACTGATGTCCAACGCCGACCAGCGCGAACAGCGCAAGGCCGCCGAGGGACGTTCCTGCGGGCACGCCCAGACCGAGGTGCGCGTCGACGTGCCGGTGATCGTCGACGAGCAACGCTGCATCCGCGGCTGCCACATCTGCATCGATTCGTGCCCGCTTGATTGCCTGTCGGTCAGCCCGCTGACCGGCAAGGCCCACATGCAGTTCGACGAGTGCTGGTACTG
>JAXDMH010000578.1:0-8820 GCA_034666225.1 Myxococcales bacterium | reverse complement strand
GGTGGAACCGGAGGCAGCAACGTTCCCACGGGCAGCGGGGGCGCCGGCAATGAAGGCAGCGGCGGCGCCGGTGGCGGCGTGGTCGGTTCGGGCGGCGCGGGCGCGGGCGGGGACTCCGGATCGGGTGGCACCGTCGGCAGCGGGGGCGCACCGATGACCGACGGTGGCGTCGGGTCGGGAGGAATGGCCGGCGGCGGCGACGGCGGTGTCTTCGCCGGGACCTTCCGGCATCCGGGGGCGATGATCAACGCCGACCAGATCGCTTTTCTGAAGATGCACATCGCCGCCGGTGATGCGCCCTGGACGGCTGGGCTGCGGCAGTTGCAGGGCACAGACTACGGGTCGGCGTCATACACGCCCGGGGGCGGCGCCCCGCCCGGCGGCATCGTCACCTGCGGCTACATCTCGAACCCGGACATCGGATGCGGCTATGAAAAGAACGTGGCGGCGGGGGCGTTCGGCAATGCGTTGGCCTGGGTGCTGACCGGCGACAAGGCCCACGCGGCAGGAGCCGTCCGCATCTTGAACGGGTGGGCGTCGCTGATGAAGGGACGCGGCACCTCGGCCGATCAGGAATACGCCGGCAACACCGGCCAGGATTTCAACGGCATCCTGCAGAGCGGCTGGCAGGGCAGCACCCTGGCCCGCGCCGCCGAGTTGATCCGGGGCAGCGACGGCGGCGCGTCCGCCGGCTGGGCCGCCGCCGACATCGCCAAGTTCCAGGCCATGGTGCGCGTCGGGTACATCCCCTACCTGCAACGGGGGTACATCCGCACGGCGGCCACTGATCCCGCGCGCCTGACCGGCGGCAACTGGGATCTCAGCGCCATCGACGGATTGATCCAGATGGCCGTTTTTCTGGAAGACGCCGATCTGTTCAACAAGGCGCTCACGCTGTGGCGGCGGCGCGTGCCGGCGTACATCTACATGCGCAGCGACGGTCCAAACCCGATCAAGGTCCCCGGCGATCTCAGCTCCTGGTACAGCGCCTCCACCACCGTCGACGGCATCGCCGAGGAGACCTGCCGCGACCTCAGCCACATCCAGTACGGCTTCGCCGCCATGATCAACGCCGCCGAGACCGCGCTGATCCAGGGCGTGAACCTGTACGGCGAGCAGGCGCCACGCATCGCCGCTGGTCTCGAGTTGAACGCCAAGTACTGGCTGGCGGGTTCGGGATTGCCGGCGACCTGCGCGGGGTCTGACGCCGGCAACTTCAGCAGCAACTACATCGCTCGCCCGACCTGGATCGTCGCCTACAACGAATTCGCCGACCGGCTGAAGATGCCCATGCCCAGCGTCAAGTCAGTGGTCGCGCAAGGAACCTCACCGACGGCGGACGATCAGCACCACATCCAGTGGGAGGCGCTGACTCATTCCGGGGTCGGAAGCGTTGGCATCCGGTAGCGCGGCGTGGAAGGGGGCCTGCGGGCCTGTTCCCCTCCCACAAGCCCTCCTCAACGGATCAACTCGGCTCCGTCGGGGTTGCCTCATTCCTGTCTTGGCGAGTGCATGTCGAACCCAATAATCCAAGACATACCGCTCCAGGAACCATTTGTAGCTGGAGGAATGTCGCAGCGAAAGCCCGCGTTGTCATCTGGCCTCAGGACAAACTCGCCCCCCCAGGGTAGATCCGATCCATCCCACGTCATAACTCCGGTCCCAGTGAATGACGCCCGCGTCGTTGGACCACCTCCACGCGTCGGCCCAGTGTTCGTTGAACATGACCAACCGGTATTTTGATTGACGTCGGTCGAGCACGTTTCGCGGGTTGCCGACCAATACTGAAATCCAGAGCTGTTGACGTAGATGTAACAGGTGAACGATTGAAGAGGATTCTGATCGTTATAGATCAAGGTAGCGCCGTCTATCCACCTCGACTGGTGGAAGTTCGTTTCAACGCCCCAATTCACGGGACAAAGGTAAGAATTCGTACTGACCGTGGATGGATTTCCCGCGCCGTAGTCGTCCTGGAAAATGGTCGTCCCGCCAAACCCTGGATGGCAACTGTTCCCGGCCCCCCCGACGAACTCATCCGCCGCACCGGCCACAGATGGCGCCACGAGAGTCAAAGCAGCTGCACCAAGCCATTTCCCCGCAGACCTGTAAATCGACATATTTCTTTCCTTTGTTCGCAGAATTTATCGCCTTGCCCAATTTTGGACCCCAGAAGAATAGAGAACCCACGTTGCTTGAACGGCGCCAGATGGAAGCACGATCGGCCCCGATCGGAATTTAGCGCCACCCCATGATTTGAATTGCGCCGACTCTTGAAACTCCCGCGTCAGACCTTGGTAAGCCGACAAATCACGATAAGTTGCCGCCATCGCACAGCCAGCAGCAAAACAAGCGAAGTTGCCAAACTCGACCGACCGGCCGGAGGGAGACGTGGTCCGCCACTCATCAAAAACCTGACTTGCGTCCATTGTCCAGCGACCAACGGCGGGCCCCGAGCCTGTCAGCTTTGCGAGGACCTGATCTCTTTGTGTCTCGGGGTCCCGAGGTCGATGCGCCACACGTCGGTACTCGTCTGCAACCGGCAGACGGTCTTCCGCGGACTGTGATACCGGCGAACGATACGACAGTTGACCCGTCTTCGCAGGCGACTTTGCCGGCGCTCTCTCGCTGCTGGACACATCAACAGAATCATTGGTGGCGTTCAGGTGTTTGGATGGACGAGCGCGATCGACAAATATCACCGCACAAAGGATCACCAAAGGTGTGGTTACGGCTAGAACAAAAGCGAGAAAGCGGCCGGGGTGCCCGCCAACTCTCTGCGCTGCTCTCGGCGACGAAGCCATGCTGCAGTCTCCACAAGTGGTTCTTGTTGAAAAAAACGGGCACACACAGTCGCTGTCCCCGAGGCCACACGCTGCACATGGCGTGCCGGCAGATGCGATCAGGCGAATCCGCGGGCCCCGTGGAGCGGTCAGCGGACGTCGCTCGCGACCGTTCGCGAGCTTCGCGACCTGCAACCACCCCGGGATCCATTTGCCGACCCGCGCGATGAGCTGATGTCTCGAAATGCTTGGCCCAGAAAGAGACGGGCTCTTGGAGGGGACACACCCCGGGAAGGAGGGTGGACATGTGATCTCTAACTGGCACCTGTGTGTGGCTCCATTGGCGCCCCCGACGTGGCTCCATTGGCGCCACCGGCGTGGCTCCATTAGCGCCACCGACGTGGCTCAGACCGGCACGACCGCCGCCTCGAGTTGCGACGGGCGACAGCGCCACGCAGATTACACGCCGGAGTGTGACGCACTCATTCGGCTGCAAGGCCGCGCTGGTGGTGGACGCCGCGGGCCGAACAAGGGCATGCGTCGGCTCTTAAATGACGGGCCGTGCGCTACCGCCGCCGCTTCGCGCGCTTCACCGATCGCGCCGGCCGCGGCGGCTTGTGTCCCGCCGCGCGCCCCTCCGCCGTCACGATCAGCCCGCCCTGAAACACCTCCGTGCGCGGATCTGCCGCCGGCCGCTCCTTCTTCAAGACAGCCGTCGCGAAGGACTCGCTGTTGTCCTGAGGTCGATAGCCCAGGCGCTCCGCATTGCCGTTGTCGTAGAACGTGCGGGCGTTGCCCGATACGCCGTAGACGATCTCGAAATGAATGTCCGCATGGTCGATGCCGATGCGGACCATCTGGGCCAGATCGCGCGGGCTCATCCAGTTGGACAGCCGGCGCCTGTCGATCGGCGCTGGCGTCACGTTGCCGATGCGCATGCAGAACACTTCCAGCCCGTATTTGTCCGCGTACAGACTGCCCAGTTGCTCGCCGAAGACCTTGGAGGCGCCGTAGCGCGAGTCGGCTTTGGGATAGACGCGGTGGTCGATCTTCTCGTCGCGGCGGAAAAATCCGGTGGTGTGGTTGGTCGACGCAAAGACGATTCGCCGCACGCCGTGACGGCGCGCCGCCTCGAACAGGTTGTAGGCACCGATGACGTTGGCGCGCAGGATGACCTCCCAGGGCGCTTCGTCGGGAAATCCG
Source organism: Myxococcales bacterium (assembly GCA_034666225.1). Classification (GTDB taxonomy): domain Bacteria; phylum Myxococcota_A; class Polyangia; order Fen-1088; family Fen-1088; genus DATKEU01. The sequence continues at coordinate 4,837 of JAXDMH010000578.1, read as the reverse complement.
CCCAGGTGAACCACGGCGTCGGCGCCTTTGACTGCCTTCAAAACGTCGCCGAGGCGCGCCAGGTCGGCGCGCACGAACGTCTCGCCCGGGCGCACCTTGGTGATCGGGCGGAGGTCGGACAGGCGGAGGGCGTACTGGCCGCGCAGCTGAACGCGCAGGTGCGTGCCCAGGTCGCCAGCGGCGCCGGTGATGAGGACCGTCTTGCTCAGGTCACTTCCAGATCAGGTTGGGCAGCCACAAGGAAAACCCCGGGACGTACGTTACCAGCATCAGCGCCGCGATGAGCGCCCCATAGAACGGCCAGATGGTTTTCATGACCGTCCCCACCGACACGCCCCCGATGGCGCAGCCCACGAACTGGGTGGTGCCGACGGGCGGCGTGTTCAAACCCAGAGCGCAGTTGATCAGCATGACGATGCCGAACTGGATCTCGCCCATGCCGTAGGCCTGGCAGATGGGCAGGAAGATGGGCGTGCACACCAGGATGGTCGCCGCCATGTCCAGGAACGTTCCCAGCAAAAACAGGATGACGTTGACCAGCAGGAAGATCACCCACGGGCTGGACGACACCGACGACAATGCCTTGCCGGTCATGGCCGGAACTTCGTAAAGGCTGATGATGTAGCCGAACGATGCGGAGATCCCGATCAGCAGCAGCACCACGCCCGTCGTCTTCACGGCCTTGGCGGCCGCCTTCAGGAACTGTTCCCACTTGAGCGAGCGATAGACCACCGCGCACAGGAACAGCGCGTACAGCACGGCCACCGCCGCCGATTCCGTGGCGGTGAAGACGCCCGACAGGATGCCACCCAGGATCAGCACCACCACCAGCAGTCCAGGCACCGACGCCGCGAAGGTCCGGAACACCGTGGGCCAGCCCGGGAAGATTCCGGCGGGATAGCCGCGCTTGACCGCCACCAGATAGGCGGCTGTGATGTTGCAAACGGTGAGCACAAAGGCCGGAATGATCCCGGCCAGGATCAGCTTGGCGATCGAGACCTTTCCGCCCGCCGCCAGCGTATAGATGATCATGTTGTGGCTGGTCGGCATCAGCGCCCCGACCAGCGCGGCGTGGGTCGTCACGTTGACCGCATAGTCGGCGTGATACCCCTCTTTCTTCATCATCGGGATCATCACGGCGCCCATGGCCGACACGTCGGCCACCGGCGAGCCCGAGACGCCGCCGAACAGCGTGCAGGCGACCACGTTGCTCATGCCCAGGCCGCCGCGGATGTGACCGACCACCGATTTTGCGAAGGTCACGATCTTGTCGGCGATGCCGCCGTAAAGCATCAGCTCGCCGGCGAAGATGAAGAACGGGATGGCCAGGAACGAGAAGACGTTCATGCCCGACGTCATCTGCTGAAAGATGACGGCCATGGGCAGGCCTTCGTAAAGGATGGTGGCCAGCGCCGACAGGCCGATGGAGAACGCCACCGGCACGCCCAGGATCAGCAGGCCGAAGAACGTCACGCCGAGAATGGCTAGTGCCATGCTGGCTTCACTTCCTCGCCGCGAATCAGCGCCACGATGTGCTCGATGGAGAACAGCACGATCAGCAGGCCCGCCAGAATCAGCGGCACGTACCGGAACGATTCAGAGATGTGCAGCGTGGGAATCATGTACGTGCGCACCGACAGGAACAGTTCAAAGCAGTACCAGGCCATCAAGGCGCCGAAGGTCAGCGTCAGGAGATGGATCAAGATCTCGATCGGCCTTTTCCAGCTGGTCGGCATCAGATCGCCGATCAGCTCCATGCCGATGTGCCCGGCGTCGCGAACGCCGACCGCGCAGCCCAGCATGGTGACGTACAGGACCAGCACCAGCGCCAGGCTCTCGGCCCAGGTCGGCGTGTTGTTGAGGACGTACCGGCCGAAGACTTGATAGCCAACGGCCGCAATCAGCAGCACCAACCCGGCGACGCCCAGCTGCAGGCACACCCGCGCGATGCGCGCGCAGATCTTCGTGAACATGCTCTCTTCTTTCGTGTCTTGCAGTGTCTTGCAGCGGCCTGGCGAGCACCGACGGGCATACACCCGCCGGCGCTCAGAGCGACCTTCGTGGGACTACTTCGTGTCCTGAATCTTCTTCACCATCTCGCGCAGCTTGGGGTCGGTGATGAACTTGTCGTAGACCGGTTTCATGACCCCCTGGAAAGACGCCTTGTTCACCTCGTTGATCTGCGCGCCGGCCGCCTTGACGGTGGCCAGTGACTTCTCTTCACGCTCGTCCCACAGCTTGCGCATGTAGGGGACCGATTCCTTGGCCGCCTGGCGGATGGCCTTGCGGTCGCCGTCGGTCAGGCCGTCCCAGATCTTCTTCGAGAAGAGCAGCATCTCGGGAGCCATCGAGTGTTCCGTCTTGGAATAGAACTTGGCCACCTCGAAGTGACGCGAGCTCTCGTACGACGGGAAGTTGTTCTCGGCGCCGTCGACCAGGCCGGTCTTGAGGGCGGTGTAGACCTCGCCGAACGGCATCGGGGTGGCGTTGGCGCCCATGGCCTCCAGCAGCGACACCCACAGATCCGACTGCTGCACGCGAATCTTCAGGCCCTTGGTGTCGGCCACGGTCTTGATCGGCTTTTTCACGGTGTACATCGACCGCGCGCCGCTGTCATAGAAGGCCAGCCCGATGAAGCCCTGCGCCTCGCAGCTCTTCAGGATCTCGTCGCCGACGGGGCCGTCCAGCACCTTCCGCATGTGGTCCTTGGACTTGAACAGGAACGGCATGGTGGGGACCACGGTGATGGGGCAGATGTTGTTCATCGGGGCGATGTTCACGCGGGTCATGGCCACCGCGCCGATCTTGGTCTGCTCGATGGTGTCCTTCTCGCCGCCCAGAGCGCTGTTGTTGAAGACCTTGATGGTCAGCTTGCCGTTGGTCAGCTTGGCCAGCGTCTGCCCCATGAACTTGACCGCTTCGACCGTGGGGTAACCGTCGGGGTGGATGTCCGTCGATCGAAATTCGGTAGCGCGCGCGGTCATGCCGGTGGACACCAGCAGGCCGGCCATGAGGCCGATAATGGCTTTCATCAAGATCTCCTTGAGGGAACGAGGTGCGTTGGTGGGAACTACGCTGGGCGGCTTCGTCAGGACACAACCAAAGGCCCGCCAGCGGGCGGCGCGATTTTCCAGCCAATTAGCTGATCGTGTCTATCGTCTTCTTCACGTTGGGTCGTAGATCGCCTCACCCTGGAAACACGTCACGACGGAACACTGGGAACATCTTTTTCCGTCAGCGCCCATGCGATTTGCCGTGAAGAGGGGACGACGCACCCCGCGAAGCCGATTCGCTAGCGCGTGGGACCGGTGATCGGGTAGCCGCGCCAGAGCCAGGTGAGGAGGTCGGGAATCCAGGGACGATTCACCTCGAACGGGGTGTGCGTGCCGCCGTTGATCAGCAAGTAACGGACGTGATAGCCGGCTGCCACCAACGCGGCGCCCATGGTTTCGTTGGCCTTTGTCCAGGCCGGGGCGTTGAGATCGTTGGTCCCCGCCGACATGGCGATGCGAATTGGCTTGAGAGGCATGGTGGTCCGCACCAGGTTGTCGTAAAGACCGCCGCCCGGGTTTTGCAGGCTGAGGAAGCTGCCGCTGAGCGACAGCACGCGCCGATAGCGTTCCGGCTCGAACCACGCCTGCGTGAAGGCCAGGATGCCGCCCGAGCTGTGGCCCATGACGGCGGACGCCTCGGGATCGGTGGTCAGCTTGATGTTCAGCGTCGCCACGGCCGGCAGCACCTGCGTGGTCACCCACTGGCTGAACTTGTCGTTGACCGTGTCGTACTCGACGCTGCGGGCGCCGCTGTTGGGGATGAAGATCCCGACCATCATCGGGATCTTCTTTTCGAAGATGAGGTTGTCCAGGATGACCGGCAGATTGAAAGCCGCCGGGCGATCCTGGCCGTCGTGACAGATCAGGAACGCCACCGGTGTGCCCGCCACGTAGCCCGACGGCACGTAGACCGTGACGGAGCGGCCGGTGAAGCCCATCGCCGCCGCGACCTGGACCGTGCGCGACATCCCCGCCGTGACGCCGGCCAGGCGCCCCGCGGCCTCGGGCGGCGTCGGTGGTTTATCGATATTGAAACGACCGTCGCCGTCCTTGCCGGGGTCGGTTATTCCCGAGTCCGGATTGGCGGGCGTGTCCCCCCCCGCTTCGACGCCGGCCTCCGGGGCGGCGCCGCCGCTGCCGGCGATCGCTCCTCCGCTGCCGACGGGCTCGCTGCCGCCGGTCCCCTGCCCGCCGGTTCCCTGCCCGCCGCTGCCGCTAACGGCACCGCCGGTTCCGCTCGCTCCGCCCGAGCCGGTTGACGCCGGGGCGTTGTCCGACGCAGAGCACGCGGCCAGAAACAGAGGGAAGAAAGAAAGCACGGCACCAATGCGAAGGGCTGCTCGCTGAGTCATTGACCACCTCAGGGACGGATGTTGAACGCCGGGGCTGGAGCACCTGCCGGCCACTGCAGCGGAACCTGCCTTGTACCACAAACTGGACCAGATAAATCGTTCTTCTTGCGGGGATAGCCCGGCTCCGATGCCGCGATTGGCCACTGTCCTTGCGGACCTCAGGCTCGCAGAACAGACTGCTGGCCATGAAATCGCCGGCTTCGACGGGTGGCCAGGCGCTGGCGTCGTGAGAACGAAACCGCACTATGCGTTCGTCGTCGCGGCCGCCATCTTTGTCGTGTTGCTGGTGGCGGCCGGCGTGCGGGCCACGCCGTCGATCCTGATCATTCCTCTGGAACGCGAGTTCGGGTGGAACCGTGGCGTGCTGTCGGCGGCGGTCTCGATCAACTTGCTTCTCTACGGACTGGTCGGCCCCTTCGCCGCCGCGCTGAT
>JAXDMH010000577.1:0-6074 GCA_034666225.1 Myxococcales bacterium | reverse complement strand
TGGCGCAGCCCCAGCTCCTTGGATTTGGCGATCAGCTCGTAGGCGCCCGGGAAGATCGACGGCTTGATGGTGCTTTCGAAAAGCTCGTCGGCCAGATAGCGCAGGCGATCTTCCGATTCGCCGCGGTACCGGACAAAGAAAACATCGTTGAAAAGCCGACGGTTGTAGAAATCCGCGGCCATGAACAGGGGGACACTGGCGAAGGTGGACAGGGTCTTGGCCACGCTGCGCAAAAGCCCCTGCTGGTTGCGGGCGTTATAGGCGAAAGCGTGGACCAGGTTGGTCCGCACCAACGTGCCGTCCATGTCGTAAAACGCAGCCGCGCCCATGCGATGAGGCGGGCAGGCTACACCAGGAAAGGCCGGTTTTCTAACCTCTCGTCAAACGACGGCTCATAATGTCGGGGCTTTCGCATGCGGCGAGTCGTCAATCGGGAATTTCTGGCCAGCGTCCTTCGGGATGCGGCGCCGGTCGACCTGCGCTTGGCTGGCCGCACCCTGCTGCACGCCGCGGTGATCGGCATGCTGGCCGGTCTGATGGGGGCGGGGTTCTTCGCCGGCCTGGAGCTGTTGCAGCAGATCCTCCTGGAATGGCTGGGCGGTTACCACCTGCTGCGCGCCCACGGTGAGACGTTTCTGGCCGAGCTGAAAAACATCCCGGTCTTTCGCCCCTGGCTGCTGGTGGTGCTGCCCGCGCTGGGCGCGCTGGCCGGCGGCGCAGTATCGCAGCTGGCGCCCGAGACCCGGGGCGGCGGCGGCGACGCCATGATCGACGCCTTTCATCAGCGCAACGGCCTCATCCGCAAGCGGGTGGCCTGGGTGAAAGGCCTGGCCTCGCTGCTGACGCTGGGCACCGGCGGCTCGGGTGGACGCGAGGGGCCCACCATGCTGATCGGCGGCGCCCTGGGTTCGCTGGCCGGCGGCATCCTGCGCGTCAGCCAGCAAGAACGCCGCATCCTGATGGTGTCGGGCGTGGCGGCCGGCATCGCGGCGGTGTTCCGCACGCCGCTTGGCGCCGCGCTGCTGGCCGTCGAGGTCCTCTACCGCGACGACTTTGAATCGGACGCGCTCATCCCGGCGGTTCTGGCCAGCGTCACCGCCTACTCGGTGGTCATCTCGATCTTCGGCGAATCAACGCTGTTCGCGCATCCCAATCGCTTCCCCTTCATCATCAAGCACCTCTGGCTTTACGCTCTGCTGGCTGTTGCTGTCTCGGCGCTGGCCAACCTTTTTCTGGTGTCGCTGCGCTCGGTGCAAGCGCTGTCGTCGCGGCTGACCATTCCGGAGTGGACCAAACCAGGACTCGGGGGGCTGGCGCTGGGGCTGTTCTGCGTTCCGCTGATCATCATCATCGGCTGGCGCGTCGGCCAGCCGGGTCAGGGCCTGGGCCTTCTGGGCGGTGGCTATGGCGCCGTCCAGATGGCCATCAGCGGATCGTCCTGGCTGCCGGACGGCTGGAGCGGGGCCGGGCTTTTGCTGCTGCTGTGCGGGGCGAAGATCATCTCGTCGTCGCTGACCATCGGCAGCGGCGGCAGCGCCGGCGATTTCGCGCCGTCGCTGGTCATCGGCGGCCTCTTCGGGGGCGCCTTCGGCCGGGCCGCGCAGATCATCTTTCATGACCCGCGCATCGATCCGGGAGCGTTCGCGCTGGTGGCGATGGGAACGTTCTACGGCGGCATCTCGCACACGCCGCTCAGCTCGCTGGTGCTGGTGTGCGAACTGGCCGGCAGCTATGACCTCCTGGTTCCGCTGATGCTGGCCGAAGGCATTGCCTTCATCGTCCTGCGCAAGAAGTCGCTGTACCGCGCGCAGGTGACCTCCCAGCGCGAATCGCCCGTCCATGGCAAGTCGCCGGCGCAGGCCGATCTCCTGCGGACGGCGCAGGTGGTGCAGGTCATGCGCGGCTCGTCCGCGCTGGGCGTCGCGGCGGCCGTGGCGCCCGAGGTGGCCGTGAAGGCCCAGGACGATCTGCGAACGGCGGCCCAGACGCTGCTGCGACACAAGCTGCGCGAGATCCCCGTCGTCGACGGAACCGGCCAGATCGTCGGCATGCTGGACGAAGCGGACATCTCCCGCTGGTACCTGGAGGCGACCACGAAGACACCGCCGCCCCTGCCGCCTGCGCCCCCCGGCGACGTGCCCAAGTAGTCGCCTCCGATCTTCGAGCGCCGGTATTCCAGTGCAGGAGGCCGGGCTCTGCCCGGCCGGCTCACCTTGCGAGAGGCGCTGGGGGAGAGCCCGCGAAAGGGGCCAGCAGGCCCCTTTCGCGCAGCGAGCGAAGCGAGCGCTAGGTTGTAAAGGTCTCGAGCGTGTTCGCCAGCAGCAGGTTGCCGCCGTCAAACGCGCGCTGCAGATAGCGCAGCTCGCTGCGGATCTCCGACAGCAGGCGCCGCCGCCGTGGCGAGATGGGCCGCGTGGTGAACGCCGGCGACAAACGCGCGTCGGACAGCCGCACCAGCAAGTCGTGCAGGTCGTCCAGCGCGCCGCTGAAGCGCAACGTGGCCTCCACGCGCAACGAGTGTCCACGGCGGGCCTGAAACGGCTCGGCCAGATCCCAGCCGCGCACCCGGCTCTCGATGTCGCGCAGCGCCTCGGTCTCCACCAGGAGGCGCACCTTGGCCTCGCCCAGCTCGCCCAGCAACAGGCGCAGCGTCCGCGCGCCGCGGGCGCCAGCCTCCAACCCAGCGGTGGGAAGCTGTTTGCCCGTTCCGCCGTTGCGCCTCAACGGGCCGCGGCCTCTTTCTCTCGCTTGGTCCGGAACTCCGCCATCATGACCTCGCGCGCCTGCTTGGGCACCTCGGCGTACTTCTGGAACTCCATGGTGAACTCGCCCTTGCCCTGCGTCGCCGAACGAAGGTCGGTCGAATAACCGAACATGTCGTTCAGCGGCACCTCGGCCATGGCCTGGACGAACCCTTCCTGCTTCTCCGACGAGATGATGGTCCCGCGGCGCTGGTTCAGCTGCCCCATGACCGCGCCCTGGAACTCCTCGGGGAACTGCACCTCGACCCGCATGATCGGCTCGAGGATGGTCGGCTTGGCGGCCGCGTAGGCCTCGCGGAAACCCATCAGCGCCGCCGTGCGGAAGGCGATTTCCGACGAATCGACCGGGTGCGAGGCACCGTCGTTGATGACGCACTTGACGCCGACGATGGGGAACCCGATCAGCGGCCCCTTCTTCACAGCCTCGCGGAAACCCTTTTCACAGGCCGGGATGAACTCGCGCGGGATCGAACCGCCCACGATATCGTCGAGAAACTCGAAACCGCTGGGGTGATCCGCCGGCAAGGGTTCGATGTACCCTGCCACCTTGCCGTACTGACCGGAGCCGCCGGTCTGCTTCTTGTGGGTATAGCTGAACTCCGCGTGCTGACCGATGGCCTCGCGGTAAGCCACCTGCGGCTTGCCCGAGATCACCTCGCAGGCGTATTCGCGCTTCATACGCTCGATGTAGATCTCCAGGTGCAGCTCGCCCATCCCGCTGATGATGGTCTGGGCCGACTCCTCGTCACGGTGGACGCGGAAGGTCGGATCCTCCTTGGTAAAGCGGTTGAGGGCCTTGGAGAAGTTGGTGGCGTTGGCCTTGTCCTTGGGCGAAACGGCCAGGGAGATGACCGCCTCGGGGACGTGCATCGACGTCATGGTGTAGGCAATCGACTCGGTGGAGAACGTGTCGCCCGACGCGCACTCCACGCCGAACAGCGCGACGATGTCGCCCGCCGTCGCCGTCTCGATGTCGTTCATCTCGTTCGAGTGCATGCGCACCAGACGCGGCACCTTGATGCGCCTGCGGTTCGACGAGTTGTTGACGATGAAGTCACCCTTGGACAGCGACCCCTGGTAGACGCGCATGTACGTCAGCTGCCCGTAGCGCCCTTCCTCCAGCTTGAAGGCCAGACCCACGAACGGCTTCTTCGGCTCCGAGAGCAGAATGACCTTCTCCTCTTTGTTGTTCTGGTCGAGGGCGATGTTGGTGACCTGGGTGGGGTTCGGCAGGTACATGTTCACGCCGTCGAGCAGGAGCTGCACGCCCTTGTTCTTGTAGGCCGACCCGATAAAGACAGGGGTCATCTTGAGAGCGATGCACACCCGTCGGATGGCGGCGTTCAGCTCTTCGGCCGACACTTCGGCCTCGGCCAGGTACTTGTCGGCAATGGCCTCGTCGTGATCGGCGATGGCGGCGATCATGTCGTGACGGGCGGTCTTGGACTCCTCCAGCTTGTCGGCGGGGATCTCTTCCTCGCGGATGTCCTCGCCGTTGTCGCCGTCAAAGTAAAAGGCCTTCATCTTGACCAGGTCGATGATGGCCTCGAAGTCGGCTTCCTCCCCGATGGGGAGCTGCAAGGTGATGGTGTTGTGGCGCAGCTTGTCCTTCAGCTGGGCGGTCACCCGCTTGGGATCGGCGCCGGCGCGGTCCAGCTTGTTGATGAAGGCCAGGCGCGGGACGTTGTACCGCCGCATCTGCCGATCGACGGTGTACGACTGCGACTGCACGCCCGACGTCCCGCACAGCACCAGCACCGCGCCGTCCAGAACGCGCAGAGCGCGCTCGACCTCGATGGTGAAGTCGACGTGCCCGGGGGTATCGATCAAGTTGATGTTGAAGCCGTCCCACTCGCAGTAGGTGGCGGCGGACTGGATGGTGATGCCCTTCTCGCGCTCCAGGTCCATCGAATCCATCTTGGCGCCCACGCCCGATTTGCCGCGCACCTCTTCGATCTTGTGGATCTTGCCGGTGTAAAAAAGAATGCGTTCGGACAGGGTGGTCTTCCCCGAATCGATGTGCGCTGAGATTCCGATGTTACGAACCTTGTCGATGGGCGGCATGAACTTTTCCTTCTCGCTTTTGCTGCTCGGACTGGCCTGGGTAAAACGCGCGTGAGGTGGCCCGGACAACGGACAAACGGCTACCCCACCAGGCGGCGGAGTTTACTCAATGCCAGACTGTTTGCCAGCGCTATCTGGCGAGCGGTTTGGCCTACTTGACGGCGGTCAACTCGACGTCGAAGACCAGCGTCGCGTTGGGCGGAATCGGCCCGCCCGGCGTGCCCCGTTCACCGTAGGCCAGGGTGGGCGGAATGGTCAGCTTGCGCTTGCCTCCCACCTTCATCCCGTCGATACCCTGCTCCCACCCCTTGATCACCATGCCGGCGCCCAGAGGAAACTCGATGGGCTTGCCGCGATCCAGTGAGCTGTCGAACTTGGTCCCGTCGGTCAATCGTCCCGTGTAGTGCACGGAGACCGTCTTGCCCTTGGTGGCCAGTTCGCCGGTGCCCACCTGGACATCTTCAATGACCAGCCCGGCCGCGGCCTGAGGATTCGTCGGTTGTGATGGAGACAAGGTGTTCGCCTCTTTTTCTTTCTTGCAGGCGGCAACGCCCGCAGTGGTGAGGAGTAACGCGATGACAGCCAGTTGACGCATGAGGCGGGAAGATATCACGTCAATGAACGATGTCCCGGTGCGCGGCCGTCGCTTGATCGCCGCCGTGGATCAGTTGATGGGTATGGCCAATCATCTCGGCCAGGAACGTGGACAGCGCGCAAAATTCCGCGGCCTTTCGCTCGGCGGCCAGATGCACGGCGCGATGGATCAAGGCCCGCACCAACGCCCAATCCGATTCGGTGCCACGACCGCCTAGTTCCCCGAGCAGAGCGGTGAGGCGCGCTTCATGCTCTTTCTGCAGCTCATCGACGTTTGCCATGCGCGGTGCTTAGCACGCCGCGGGCCTTGCGGGCCCGCGCGACGCGCGGAGCGTTCCAGCGCGAAGCCTGTCAGCGCGAAGCCTTTCAGAAAGAAAAAGAGGGTCGATGGTGTCTTGGCACCCTCGACCCTCCCCGCCGGCCGTCCCCTTCCACCGCCCGACCCACACCTGCGACCGCGCCCTACCCTCTCTCTCGACTGGCTCATCAACGAACGTAACCATGGCATCCCGATTCGCAAGACCGCCGTACAAGATCACCAGGAGAAAACGCGATCAAAAACTATAACTACGCACCAGAAGCTCTTTCACCGGGCCACGCGCCGTCGCAACGGAGTTGATTGCGCGCCGCACCGATATTTTCGTTTGTGGCAAA
>JAXDMH010000576.1:0-9378 GCA_034666225.1 Myxococcales bacterium | reverse complement strand
AGGACCACGGTCACGTTGTCCGGACCGTCGCGGTCCAGCGCCTTCTGGATCAGCGCCTCGCCCGCCTTCTTGAGATCCGTCTCGGTGGTGAGCACGTCCAGGATCTCTTCGTCGGCGACCGGTCCGTGCAGGCCGTCCGAACACAGCAGGACGACGTCGCCCTGGCGCAAGTCGACCTGGGACAGGACCACCTCGACCTGATCCTGAACGCCCAGGGCCTGCAAGATAATGTTGGCGTGCTCGAAGGCCTTGGCCTCCTCGGCGGTCATGGCCCCGGCCTCGATCAGCTGCCAGGCCAGCGACTGATCCTTGGTCACCTGGGCCAGGCGTTGCTGGCGCAGGACATAGCACCGTGAATCGCCGATCTGCGCCACCACCAGCGTCGAATCGTTCAGGGCCGCCACCGTGCAGGTGGTGCCCATGCCTCGCTCGCTCTGGTTGTCGCGCGACTGAATGAAGATGGCCTCGTTGGCGTTTTCCACCGCGCGGCGCAAGGCGCGGGCGAATCCATCACGAGGCATCGGCGGCGCCGCGGCCAGGGTCTCATACACCGCATCGACCGCCATCTGTGCCGCCACTTCGCCGGCGGCGGCGCCGCCCATCCCGTCGCAGACCAAAAGGGCCATGCCCTTTTCTCCGATGGCCAGCTTCAGCGGCTCGCCAAGGCTGTTCGACCGCATGCCGGCCGTGACGTCGGCGATGAGGAAGTTGTCCTCATTGTGCTCGCGGATCAGACCGACGTCGGTCTTGCCGAAGACTTCAATCTGGATGTCCGGGGAGGATGGCATCGATAGATCGCTAGGAGGAGACTGCCTCTCGTATACTTCGCCTCATCCTGGCTCGAACCGCAAGAGTTCGTCGCCGATCCGAATCAGATCGCCCGACGAAAGATTGTGGGAGCGCCGCAGCCGCAAAAATGTCCCGTTCGAGCTGCCCAGGTCCTCAAGGCGTGGCCGCCCACCGCGCAGGCTCAGCTGGGCGTGGCGCCGGGACATGAACTCGTCGTCCGAAAACACGATATCGGCCTGTTCGCGACCGATGACGACCTCGCCACGGCTGACGTAATACACGTCTCTTGAAACGCCGGCCGCCGTCACTTGTCTCAAACGACACCACGCGGGGCGGGTGGGCGTGCCGAAAAGGGCGACACCGTGCTCGACCGCCGGGCGGAGGTTGCGTTCAATCTCAGGGACCGCCTCGAAAAGCAGGACCTGCTTGCCCAGCAGGCAATGATCCCCGTCCGCCAGCTCCACGGCGGCTTTGATCCGGATGTAAACGCCGTTCCGGGTCTCCAGGGGGGACAGGACCCGACCGCCGGCGCCCAGGCTGATCCGGGCATGGCGGGGGGCGAGGTGGGGATCCTCGAACAGCAGGTCACCTTCGCTGCGTCCGAGGTCGATCTGGTCGCCCAGCAGGCTGTAAGACGTGCCGTCGCTTCCGTCCCGGTGGACGACCGTCAAACGGAACCCCGGCTCGTACCCGGGCCGAACCGGGGCGGGGGGGCTGCTGGGCGCAGCGGACGCATCGATCGACGCGCGCGAGACTTCCGACGCGCGCGAGACTTCCGACGCGCGCGAGACTTCGGTCGATGTGTCGGGCAACCGGTCGGGAGCCAGCCGAGTCCCACAAAACTGGCAGAAGATCACCTTGCCGACGTTGCTGTTTCCACACCGCCCGCACTTGGTCATGTAGAAGGGGTTTGCAAGCGGCGGATTCCTTTGATAACAGGCGGACCGGACTTTCCGCTCCAGCGCGCTGCTTCACCCATCTGACGTGCCCCGATCATTAACAATTTCCGTCGCCACGGTCAATTTGACCTTGGTCCTTGCCGTGGGCTGCGGCCCCCTGGTCGAGCGGGCGCCTTTCCCCGACCGTGCCGATTCGGTCCGCCCTGGGGATCTTCTGGGGCCTTACGACGGCATGGTGGTGGACGCCGACACCGATCGTCCCATCGCAGGCGCCATGGTGGCCGCCTCCTGGGCCTTCGAGCGGGGCATCGGTTTTCAGGCGCCCTCCGGGGCCAACGAGGTCGTCACCGAGACCGGCGCCGACGGCCGCTACACCATCCCGCGCATTGGCGAGTTGCCGTCCGGGCTTTCGACGCGGGTTCGCCGGTTCACGTTGATCGTCTACCACCGCGGCCACGTGGTGTGGCGCAGCGATCGACGGTTTCCCGATCGCCAGGCCCGGCGCGACTTCAGCCAGCGCGGCAACCGTGTTCGCCTGGAAAAATGGCAGCCGACGTATCGTCACAGCGAGCACCTGGTCTTCATGGGCGGGGGCGCGCGCATTCGCAACGTCGCCGCCTGGGAGCTGCAGACGGCGGCCATGGAGCTGGAAGGCGAGCGCGTCGAGTCGCCCGAGCACGCGGGGCCGTCGACGGTGGCCACCACCGCCGTGCCGCTGGACATCTCGCACCTGCTGACCGATGAGGAGGTGCGGGGCGTGACCGGTTACGTTGGCAAGTTCGAAACCGGCAAGTTGACCGACCTGCCGACCACCGAGTTCTACGACAGCCAGCACTTCAAGGCGCAGGGTAAACCGGAGAGCTTTGACGTCGGTCTGCGGGTGTGGAAGCTGGGCTCATCGGCGGCCGAGGTTCAATACCAGCGCCTTCTCAGCGAGCTGCCCGGCGCGGCCAGCAAGGACGAGATCGGCGACGCTTCGCTGCGGGCGCGTTCAGGGCAGATCAATGGACTGGCCTATCTGGTCCGCGATCGGGGCGTGGTGGTTTCGTTGACCTGTGGCACCGCGCAGTGCACGGAGCCCGGGCAGCTGTTGAAGCTGGCCAAGCTGGTCGAGTCACGCCTGTCCGATCTGCCCGGCGCAACCGAGGAGCCTGCGCGATGATTTCGGTGGGGCGTCGGCCGCGGGCCGGGTTTTTCGTGGCGGCCTTCGTGGCCGCCTTCGTGGCCGTCTTCTTCGCGGTCGGGGCGATCCTGCCAGGTGATGGTCGCGCGCTGGCCTACGATCCGGCGACCACGCATGCCGGACTGACCGAGCGCGCCGCCCTGGCGTCAAAGTTGAACCGCGTGCTGACCGCTCGCCTCGGCAAGCCACTCGGTCTTTTCGAGACGATCGTCCTCGATTCGCGGCAGATGCAGACCTCGGAGGCGCGTTATCTGGGCGCCCGACTGTCGTCACTGGATCCCGAACAGGGCTACCGCCCCGGCGACGACGGTGGCGCCACGGCGCTCGGTTGGGTGGTCGCTGGTTCGGTGGTGGCCGGCACGCCCGCCGAACGCGGACGCAACACGTTCTTTGATCCCAGCCGGAAGACGGGGCTTCACGACGGGGGCGGCGCCGCCGAGGTGGCGCACTCGCTGCGTCTATTGATGGACGCGGGGGGCAGTCCCCGCGGTCTGGCGACCGGAACCGGCTTCAGTTTCTCAGGGCCGCCTGCGACCGAGTGGCTGGTCTCGCGCGACAACGACGTCGGTCTGCCGGCGTTTTATGACCAACTTGAGAAAGCCGTCTCGGGCGCGGAGCCGGCCGCGCGATCGACGGCGCTGGCGCGCGCGCTTTTGGCTCTGGGAGGAACGCTGGCCGTTCTTGAGGACGCCGGCGAACCGGCGCACGTGCGCAACGATTTTCAGCAGGCCTTCCTGCAAATGCATCAGGGCAGCCCCTTCGATCGCAGCTCGGCCTTCGAACGCTACGTCGCCGAAGCCTATGGTCGCGCCGGCGTTCCCGCGCCGACAGAGCTGATCGATCGTCCGAACGTGTTCGCGTTCATCTCGGCAGCCGATGCCCAAGGGTTGGCCGATCGAACGCAGCGACGCTTTTTTTCGCCCGGCAGTCTACCGGCCGACGCGGTCGTCGAACGAGACACGACGACCCGTGATGTCGTCGCCCAGGCGCGCGATGGACTGCCTTACGAAAAGCCGGGCATTCCCCGGCTCGAACTGCGGGACATGGGGCGCGTGCGTTACGTGGAAACCTCGGACGGTGCCGGCGAGGAGCGCAAGCGTCGTCTTCTGGCCTATGAACGAGTGCCAGGACGGGTCCGGTTTTTCCTGGACCGGTCGGTGTACCAGGACAGCGCCCGGGTCTTGCTGCCCGAAATTGGCGGCTATGCTGCCGGCCTGATTGACCATCTGTTCAGGGGCGAACTGGCCCTGACCATCGCGGACAGCGCGTTAAGCATCAAGGTAACCGGAGCTCGTGGGGCGTTGCGCGCGGCGAAAATTTACCTGTTCGCGGAAAACAGCCAGGGGCGCCGCTGGCAGTTCGCGGCGCAAGATGTAGGGAACCCGGGTGAAATCAGTGTGGGCACGAGCCTTCCCGCGGACGCCAGGCGTGTGGCAGCCGTTCTGCGAGGCGAAGACGACGCCGGCCCCTTCGTCGCATTGGTTGACCGGTCGGTCCGTTAGCGCCCGAAAAAGGGCGCGCCGGTTCTAAAGATTCTTCTGGACCGTTCTACCGAATCGATATCTACTGTTTAAAGGACGACGCGGCATTACTCTTGCGGGAGTATTGAAGCGTTTACGGGTGAGGCGGCGGCGAAAAACCGGGCTTCGGGGCGGCGGACACCCCTTGTGACCAGCGAAATTCGTGGAACAAACCCCAACCGAGTCGAGTCAGAAGGCATTGATCGATTTACCGTTGTCCAAGCGACTATAGATCTGTAGAAGGTAAGAGCATCCCACACCGAAGACCCGCAGCTTCGTGTCGGACCTCCACGACGGCTTTCATTCAGCGCTCGCCTTGTGAGGAGTCAAAAAGATGGAAACTGCAAGAGCTTCCGCGGTTCGTGTTCGTCTCTCTCTCGTCGCAGCTCTAGGTGTGAGCATGGTTTTCGGCGTCGCCTCCTGCGATGGCACGCAAGACACCACGACGGGACCGACAGCGGCTGGCGGCGACGGTTCGCAGCTGCAGCGGCTGGATGCGCTGGAATATGACCGCGCAGTTCAGCGGAGTCTGGGCGTCACGCTGTCCAACGACGATCGGCTGGCGCTGATCGGCCATAGTGGTGAAATTGGCGGCCAGATAACGCCGGCCGAGTACGAACAGCACTTCACCCGGGTCCAGTTGCTGGTTTCGAATGTATTCGCCGACGCTAGCCTGCGTGGTCGCATCTTGACCTGCACCCCGGCGTCGGAGCTCGACGCGGCGTGCACGCAAAACATCATTCGCGCGTTCGGCGCCGTGGCGTGGCAACGCCCCGTCTCTGATACGGAGATTGCTCAGTTAACGCAGGTCGCTGCGACCGCGTCTTCGCTGGGGAATGATTTTCCTCAGTCAATTGAACAGGTCGTTAAGACGATGATGATCTCGGCCCCCTTCCTCTATCGCGTCCAAGGAGTGTGATTCAAATGAACGGAAAGAACTGGACACGACGACAGGTACTCAAAGGCGCGGGCGTCGCGCTCTCCCTTCCGGTGTTGGAGACCTTCCTCCCGGACGGCGCAAAGGCACGGGCGGCCACGGCGGCAACCAAGAAGCGCTACTTCTCCGTCTACTTCCCGAACGGAACGGCTGATTTTTGGACGCCAAGCGGAGTCGGCGCCACCTATACGCTGTCGCCGATCTTGCAGCCCCTCGAGCCCAACAAGGCGCATGCGACGGTGCTGGGGAACGTCGGCAATTACAGCCCCTGGAATGGTCACATCGAACCTTCCCATGGACACAACTGCGCCTCCGCCTGGACGGGCGTGGCGGCCAACGGCCCGGGCAGCGCCAACAACTCGATCTCCATCGACCAGGCCATCGGCGACCAGATCATCGCCAGCAACGGTGGCAAGATGCCCACGCCGTTGCATTCGTTGCCGATGGGTTTGTCGACGCTGGATTCGTCGCCAGACGGTATCCCCGGACAGCACTCGCGAAGCATCTCGTGGAAGGCGGCCGATCAACCGCTGTACAAGATTGTCAGCCCCCAGAAGGTCTTCGACACGCTGGTCGGTGGCGGCGTCACGATGACGCCCAGCACGAGCATGCCGGATCCCAACGCTGAGAAGCGGCGCGCGCTGAACAAGAGCTCGCTCGACTATGTCTTGGCGAGCTCGGCCGACCTGCAGAAGAAGCTGAGCACCAGCGATCGCGCCAAGCTGGATCAGTTCATGACGTCGGTTCGCACGCTAGAAAATCGCGTGTCGGATCCCACCATGCCCGTACCGGTGACGGGTTGTACACCGCTGGCTCGGCCGTCGCAGATCTACGGCGTCGGCATGACCCCGGCAAACTACAACCGCGGCGCCCATGCCACGTTGATGATCGATCTCGCCGTGATGGCCATCCAGTGCGACATCACCCGCGTGGTCAGCTTCATGCTCGACGATGCGCGCAGCGACTTCGTCTACAACTTCATCAACGAGCGGACGTTCACCGCCACCGGGTCGACGCCCACCAACAAGCCGCTCGGCGGCTATCACAACCTGCAGCACGCTGGTAACACCAACAGCGGCTTCGCCACCTGCGGCTGGTGGATGGTCGACCGGCTGAACGAGCTGACGACCAAGTTGGCCGCTGTCTCTGACGGCGCCGACGGCACCGCCATCGACAACACCGTCATCCACTTCATGAGCGGTATGCACGGCGGCAACCACGACAGCCAGAACCTGCCGTTGGTTCTTGTTGGCAGCGGCGGCAAGGTCCTGAAGACCGGCCAGTACATCAAGTTCCCCAGCGTGGTGAACTTGCAGGACGTCCACCTGACCATCCTGCAGAAGGTCTTCGGCAGCCCGCTCACGACCTGGGGCAAGCCGATGAGCATGTACAAGAGCGGCATCGTCCCCGACCTGCTGGCGTAAACGCGCCAGTCCGGTTCCCTCGTTCGGTTCTCCCGCAGCGGCTCGTCGATCTGGTATCGGCGGGCCGTTGTGATGTTCGGGGTCTAGTGCATTAGCGCCGTCGCCGGCGGGGTGGTCGCTGCCCGCCCTCTGACGGAGGCTTGATGGGGCGGCTCTGGCCATCGTCGGTGACCACGGGAAGGCGGCGGCGGGGCGGCGGGGCGGGCAGACCCGTGAGGGCGGTCAGCAGCGCGCGGGCTTCGGCCAGAGTGTTGGCGTCGCCTTCCACCTCGGCAGCGTCCACGGCGCGGCGCAGGTCGTCACCGATGGCGTCGTGACGGGCGGCGGCTTCCCGCCGGGCTCGCTCTGCCTGGGCGACGTCGCCGGCCTGGGTGGAGGCCCGGGCGGCCCAGGCCAGCAGACGCGCCGCTGCCAGCCCCTCCTCGTGCTCGGCGGCCTTCCAGAAGGCCGCCGCAGCCGCCTGGGCCCGGCCGGGCGATTCTTCCAGCAAGGCGCGCCCCAGATCGAACCAGGGCCATGGATTGGCGGGGTCCAGCTCGGCGGCGGCACCGAACGCCTGCGCCGCCTCGGGGGTGCGTCCCAGCCGGCGCAGAGCGGTTCCGAGATCATGCTGCGCCTCGGCCGAGCCGGGATCGTGACGGAGGGCGCGTTCGGCCTGGCGCCGGGCCGTCTGGGGCGTCACCTCTTCGCCGTCCGGTTCGAAGGCGTCGGCCAGGAATTCGCCCTCGACGTCGTACAGGATCTGTTCGCGCGCCACCGTGGCGTCCAGCCATTTCGCAAACGTGGAACCGGCCAGGACCCGTTCATCCGATCCCGCTCGGACGCGAAAGACCCGACCCTGGCGATCGAGGACGAACTTGTCGCCAAGCCCCGCTTCGGCGAATACCAGACGGTCTTCCGGGGCGACGCCGTCCCGCAGAGCGAGCAATGTCGGGTCCGCGTGCGGGTCCACGCCGGCAATGACGATGGTGCCGTGAAAAAGATCGGCGCCGTCGAACGACAGCAGAAACGAGCGCAGCTGATCGGGTAACGCCTGCCCCAGCTGTTTTTCGGCAGCGTTGATCGCGGCCGCGGCGGCGGGCGGACCGACGCGAATCAGGCCAGCCGGCAGTCGCGCCTGGGCGGCGCGAAACTTCTCGAAGAACATCAGCGTGGGCGGCCGGTTGATTCGTTCCGGCGGCGGCGTCTCACTTGCGAATCAGGTTCGACGGCAACGTTCCCCCGCCGCCGGCCATGGCGGCAGCCAGGCGTGATGACACGCCGATGATCTGCATCTTGCCGGCGGGACCGCGTCGCGATCCTTCGCTGCGCCAGGAGAGCACAGGATCGACCACCAGGCGGTTCGCGTTGTCGACCTTGACCTCGGTGACCTCGGTGATGCGCATGCCGCCGTCGGTGAGCGCGGTGACGTGCAGGACGAGGTCCAGCGTGCTGTTGGCCAGCGAGGCCACGCCGTGAGCGCCGGAAACCTGGCCGGTCAGGGCCTCCAGCCGGGCCAGCCCCTCGGAGGCCGAGCGCGCGGTGAGGCCGAGGATGATTCCTTCCTGTCCGTGCGATGCGGCCAGCAGCAGGTCCAGTACCTCGGGGCCCATGACCTCGCCCACCAGCAGGTGATCGGCGCGCAGGGCGGCGGCGACGCGAATGAGACCAGGAAGATCGCCGACGGGAGCCAGCTCTGTCCAGCCGGGGCGCGCCTGGCCGGCGTTGGCGCCCAGCGAGACCACACGTCTGCCGCTGGGCAGTGCGGCGGCGATCGCTCCCAGCAACGTGGCCACTGAACCGGCGTCGCCAGTGACCAGGAGATTCCGCTGGGCCGCCAGGGCCGCCTCTATGATGGCCTGCGCTTCTTTTGTGAGACCGCCGGCGGCGCCGAGCTCTGCCAGCGAATGCATGGGCAGCGACGCTTTGCGGATCGAACCGCAGACGCCGGCGACCGCGGCCGGCGGGAAGACGGCGGCCAGGCGCGTTCCGTCGGGCAAGCGCACGTCCACCACCGGATTGTCAGGCGGAGGCGGCGGCACGGCGGTGTTGGCCAGCCGCCACAAGGTTTCGGCGACAGCGTTGGCGTCGCCGAGCCCGCCCGGAATCGCTTCCAGCTTGCCGGCCCGCTCGACCAGGGCGATGTCGGGGCCGCCGATGATGATCTGGGTGACGGTGGGGTCGTTGACCAGGGCGTCCAGCAGATCGAGCGCCGGCGCGTCGTCTTCTGACGCCACCGGGCCGGTGAGACCGCCGCCGTCGGCTAGATCGACTCCCGGAGCGTCCGGTTCGGCGGCGCCGCCACCGTCCATTCCTTCGAGCGGCACGTGCTCTCCGGTCTGGTCGACCATCGGTCGATTGCCGTCATCGAACGCGGCGTTGCGCGAGCCTTCGAAAAGCGCGGGACCGCTGGCGGCCAGATCCTCTTCCGATGAGGCGATGTCGGACGGCGACGGAGGGCCGAGATCGCCACCGATGTCGACGCCGTCGTCCTCCAGACCCAGCGGCGCGGACGGCGCGGTGGTGCGGCGGGGAGGGGGCGGAGGAGGCGGGGGAATGGGGACGCGGCCAGAGCGGGATTTCATGCCGTAGTTGGAATCGCCCTCGTCGGTGCCCGGGCTGGTCTCGCCGGACAGGGCCGGCAGGC
>JAXDMH010000575.1:0-3696 GCA_034666225.1 Myxococcales bacterium | reverse complement strand
CGTCGGGCAACCCGACGTCAAAGCCGGAGGCGCCGATCAGCGTCCAGGGATTGTCGGCGCACAGGCGCGAAAAATGCGGCGTGCGCGCCAGACGGATGGCGTTTCCTTCCTTGTCGGGACGTTCGCCGAAGCCGTCGAGGACGACCAGAACGGCGCGGGGCGATGAGCTCATGCGCCGGAATTTACCATGGCGGTTCAGCGGCTGTACGGCTCGTCGCGCAGCAAGGACAGCGCCCGGTAGATCTGCTCGCACAGGATCACGCGCGCCAGGCGGTGCGGCAGCGTCAGCGGCGTCAACGACACCCGCACCGCGGCCCCGGAAACCACGGCGCGCGACAGACCGTCGGCGCCGCCGATCAGAAAGACCAACGTTCGCGTGCCGTGCAGCATGCGTTTTTCCAGGTACTTGGTGAACGCGGCCGTGGTCCAGGCCTGGCCGTCCGGTTCCAGCGCCACCACCTCGGCGCCGGCGGGTATCCGCCTGGCCAGCGCGGCGTCGTCGTCCACCTCGACGATCTCAACCGGCAGGTGGCGACGCGCGCGCAAAAGGTAGTCGTCGCACACGGCGGCCATGTGCTTGTCGCGCATCTTGCCGACCGCCAGGACGACGATCTTCAAGGGGCGCCGTCGCTGTCGCCGCGCAACGGCCTTACAGCGCGCCGTAAAGGGCGTCGGGCTGCGTGATCATCGCTTCGGGCGGGATGGCCATCTTCACCCGCGGCGCATCGATCCACAGGCTCTCCAGGTCATAGAACTCGCGCACCGGGTGGTAAAAGACGTGAATCACGATCGACCCGAAGTCCAGCAACGTCCAGCGCCCACCCCCGCCGCCTTCATGGCCAAGGACGTGCCGCCCGCGTGATTTCATCAGAGCCTTGATGTGATCGGCGATGGCGTCGACCTGACGATCGCTGCGGCCGCTGACGATGCCGATGAAGTCGGTGTAGCTGGCCATCCCGGACACGTCGATCAGAACCGGCATCAGCGCCTTCTTGTCCAGCGCCGCGTTCATCAGGTCCAGGGCCAGCTCGCGCAGCTCGCCGAGGTCGCGGTTGTTGTTGGCGATGGGGGACGGGGAGCCACTGGCGACGACCTGGGTGGTGGGGCTGGGACCGCGGCGGGCCGGCGTACGGGCATTTTTCAGGTCGCCTCGTACGGGAAAACGACCGGTTGATCGCTTGGCGCCGGTCTTCCCGTCGGTCTTTGCCCCGGCCTTGCTGCCGATCTTCGTCCCGGTCTTCCCCCGGGTCTTGCCCCCGGCCTTGCCGGATTGGGCCCTGGTGGGTCTGGAGTCGCTGCCCTTGCCGCCCGTTCTTTTTTTAGTCGTCACCTGCGTCCAATCGTAGCAAAGCCCAACCGGTGTGGCTACCGGCTACCGGTTGACAGGCGGGGCGGAAGGCGGCTCTTCAGCCGCCTTTTCTCGGGCGGTCTCCGCCTGACGCCAGCGCTTTTCAAAGACGGTGATCAGGGTCTCAAGATAGCTGTTGCCCAGCCGTCCCAGGCCGTCCTCCACGGTGGCGGTGGCCCGATCCAGCCAGCGGGCCTCGGCGGGGGCAGGGCCCACGCTGTCGTCCTGGTCCAGCGTGACGCCCGGTTGTCCGCCCGTGCGCACCCAGTTCTCGGCGGCCTTCTGGAATCGCCCCGACACCCAGGCCGGTGCCTCCAGCATCGATCGGCCCATGATGCGCCCGCCATCGCGAAAGATGGCCACCACGGCGCTCCGTTCGGTCTCGACCAGCGCGGCTTGAATCACCGCGCGCAGCGCGATGGCCTGCGTGCGGTCCAGGCCCGACCCGACGTGCAGCTTGGCGCAAAAGTGATCAAACAATGTCCCCATCTGAAACGTGGTGGCCATGTCTTCGGCGCGCCGCCCGATGGCCAGGACGGCGAAGAATTTTTTCCAGGCCAGCTTCAGCGCCAGCAACGTGGCCGCCGTCAGCGTGGCGTTGCGCATCGCGGTTCCCTCGCGCGGGTCGGCCAGCAGCTCGGCGGAGGACAGCGCCAGGTCGACCTGGCGGCGCTCGGCGATGTTCATCAACATGCCGGCGCGTACCCGGCCGGCAATGTATTCGTCCGCCACCGGGATGGGCACCACGCCGCCCACCACCGTGGCCAGCAGCGATCGGCGCACGATGAGGCGCCGGTGCTGACGCAGGTGTTGCAGCCGCCCCGCCTCTTCCATGCGCCGCGAGCCGGGGAAGATAATCAGCTCGGGCGCTTCGTCGCCCGGTGCCGCCGCGCCGTTGCCTTTGCCGTTGCCATCGCCGCCGCCGGCTCTCTCGCCGTTGCCGTTGCGATCGCTCTTGCCCTTGCCGGGTTTGTCGCCGGTGCTCACGGTCGGCTCCCCCGCGATTTTTTCTTTTTGGGCGGAGGCGGCACGGGGGGCGGCGGCACGCGACCGCCCAGGCCCCGCAGCATCTCTTTCTGCTCGGGGACGATCCGTTGCCGCAAGGCCAGCTCTTCCGCGGCAGGCCGCGAAAGGGGCGGTACGGCAGCCGCCTCGGTGAGGACCGCGTGAATGTCGACCTCGCCCTTCATGGGTCGGTTTTCCTGCGTCAGCGTGAAGGCTCCGGTCAGGTCGGCCTTGACCAGCGCGCCCGAGCGTTCGTCGACCAGCAGGCTACCGGTCAGTTGTTGCACCGCTATCGTTCCGCGCCACTTGCGCAGCGCCGGTCGCTCGTCGAAGGCGGGCGTCTGACCCTCGCCCTTGCTGATCCGATATTCGGCGGCGCTGGCCCCGCCCATCAGCTGGGAATTGCCGCGCTCGATCCCCGCCGCGGGCGCCACCACCTCCCAGGCCGCCCAGGGGCCACCCAGGGCTTCTTCCAGAAGCTGGGTCGGTTCGGGTTCTTCAGCGACACGCCGGATCATCTTTCCATAGCGTAGCGCAGTGCTGAGCTCGCGCCCGTAAAGGACCACGTCGCGTCCGCCGTCACGATCATTGGTTTCGACCAGCCGGTAGTTGCCGGCGCGATCCAGCCAGACGTCGGTGGTGGTGTTCACCCCGTCGGGCGGTTCGTTAGTGGGACCGACGGCGAAACGGGAAGTGGCGTGAAAATGGCCGCCGCCCATCTTGCGCAGGGCGGCCGCAAAGAAGGCCGGGCGCAGCGCCTGTTCCAGCGACGCTGTCCGCGCCCGCGCCTGTTCGCGCGCCGCGCGCCCGCACCCCGCGCCGGCGATGGCGGCGGCGCAGGCGGCGATGATGGCGGCGGAGGTGGCGGTTGAAGGTCGCGTCACGGAAGGTCGAGATTAGCACCGGCCGCGGCGAACCGGCGGCGAACCGGCGTCGAACGGGCAGCGAACCGGCGGCGACGCCCGCGCCGCTGCCGGTGCCGCGAAATCTCGCCTTCGCCCCCCTGATCCGGCATAGCTATGGGATGGACGGCGCCGCCGAATTCCTGGTCACGCCCGCGGCGATCGCGCTGGCCGGGCTGTTCGGCGCGCTCTGGGGCAGCTTCTTCAACGTTTGCATTGCCCGCGTTCCGCTGGGGCAATCGGTGGTGCGGCCGGCGTCGCGGTGCATGGCCTGCGGCAAACCGGTGCGCGCCGTCGACAACATTCCGATCGTCTCGTACTTCCTTTTGCGCGGCCGCTGTCACTTTTGCGGGGCGCGCTTTTCGCCGCGGTACGCGCTGGTGGAAGCGCTGATGGGCGTCCTGTCGGCGCTGCTGTTCTGGAAGTTCGAGGCCGGCGTCG
>JAXDMH010000574.1:0-11133 GCA_034666225.1 Myxococcales bacterium | reverse complement strand
GCAAGGAGAAACCAACCATTCACCATCCCTGCGATGGAGTACTAGTGAACAACAGCCGCCCGTGTTACCGGCCGGGCGTGGGTACGCCGGCTGAGCATCAGGCGCCTGCCTTCTTCCCGCTCGGCTCTTGTCAGCGGGCCCTGAGGGCGGGAATCGTGTGGACAGGCCCCATCTGGCCCACAGCGCGCGAGGCCAAAGGCGTATTATCGCCTTCATGACCAGGCGGCGACGTCTCCGTATTGTCTGCCTCTCGGTGGGCGCCGCCCTCGCGGCCGGTTGCGGCGGCCAGACACTGCAAGCGCGCGACGACGCCGGCGGTGTCGGCGATGCTGGCGGCGCGACCGCTACCATCGGACCCGTCGATCTCACACAGGCGCCAACCGAGATCATGATGGACTGTGATCACGGAGTTGGACAGGTTGCCTTCGTGAACCCGTGCCTTGTTGGCCAGAATCTCGCTGGGTCGCAACGCGGGATCGGACTTCACGAAACCGAGTGCCAATTACTCGGTGGCAACGGGGCAATCGCCTGGGCGTTCCTGCTGCCTCTGAGTACGATCGCAATGAGCCCCGATCAGCCGCTGACATTTTCCACCAATTTACCGGCGCCGCCCACGGGCCGCCCCGCCGAGATCGGCGGCGTCCAAGCTGGCGTGTCGCACGTCGACGGAACGATGACATTCTCCCGCGTAGATCCAAGCGGCCGGGCGTTCATCGGACACTTCACTGGCACCATCACCTGGACTGGATCGAGTGGGGCTTTCTCCTGCGCCGTCGATGCGCCCTTCTGGGGCGCTCCGGGCAACTTCCTCTAAGTGGCGTCGTTGACGTTCGCGAACGAGAGGGCCTACAATTTGCGCGCTCCTCCATGGCCCACATCCTTCTCGTCGATGACGACAATGACATCGTAGACGCGCTTGCTGAACTGCTGCGCGACGAGGGACACGAAGTGCACAGCGCCTCGACAGGCGAAGAGGGGCTGACCGTTTTGAGGGGCTCACCACTGCCCGATGCCCTGGTGCTCGATGTAGACATGCCCATCCTGGGCGGCCCTGGAATGGCCCACAAGATGTTGGTGCACGACGCGGGAGAGGAAAAGATTCCAATCATCCTCATGTCGGCAAGGCATGACCTGCCTCAGATCGCCGCGAAAATGGGAACGTCCTACGTTCTCGCTAAACCGACGACGTTCGATGCGTTTGTCACCATGCTCGATCGCGCGCTTGGCGAGCGACGAGCGCCTTCATCCGCTTGAGGGGTCGAAGCGACAAAATTGTCCGATCTGAATGCGAGACCCCGCGATCTATCGTCCCTCTCGCCTTGTATTGTGACGACGGATCTCGCATTCTCGAATCGTGGAGAACTGGGCATTGGTTGTCGAAGACGATGCCGATAGCCGCGAGGCTCTGATCGAGTTACTCAATAGCTCTGGATTCGCTGCGCTCGGCGCAGCAGGCGTTGAAGAGGCGCTGACCGTCATGGCTGAAACCCCGCCAAGTCTCGTGATAAGCGACATTCTTCTAGGCGACCGAGAAGGGGGCGAATTGTTCGACATAGCCCAACAACTTCTCGGGTCGCACGCACCGCCTTTTGTTTTCGTGTCCGGGATGCCCGCGTCTCAAACCACGGTGCGAGCGTCGGTGCCCTTCTTCAGGAAGCCTATGGACCTCGAAGCGCTTCTTGAGCACGTCGCCAAGCACTGCCAGCCGGTGAAGCGCACTCGTAGCGCGTTTTAGCCCGGCCAGGAAGCGTGTCTTGGAACGATCAGCCGTTCCTGTCGTATCGGTGCGGCCGAGCGGGGTCTTCCAGCCCGGGGCAAGCGGCGCAGCGCCGCAGGCCGTTCGCGGCCATGAGGTCGTCTTGGTCAAGCACTTTTCAGTCTGGAATCAGTCGTGCGTGACGGTCGTCTCCCCGAGCGTCGCCTCGAAGACAGATGCGTCACCGCTGGTCAGCGCCGGACACGCGCCGGCGCAATGGAGGGCGCAAGCGCCCTGATCGCACGATGCCGACAAGGTGTAACCGCACGGCATGGGGATTGCGCAGACGACTCCACACCCCTCGATTCGGTGCACCCGCGCTTCCGAGTCCCGGTTAACCGCTACCGTGAAGAGCGGCGAACAATCCTGCGGGCAGCACCCCCAGTGAACCAGCACGCACTCGTCGGACGATTGACAGATCTTCTGCGGATCGAGATCGGGCGCCGAGTCCTTCACGGCGTCCACTTTTTCAGACACCGCGTCGGTGGCAGCGGACGCGGTGTCGATTGGTGACGATCGGCAGGACACAGCGCCGGCGATCACCAGGAACACCGCCCAAGTAGTTCTGAGAGCGGGTGCTGCAACCATAAGCGAAGCCTATCAAATGCCGTGGCCCTGGCGCAGCCGACTCTCATCTAGATAAAGTTCTCTCGTGCCTTGATATACGCATCCTGCGATATCCTGATCTCGGGTCATCACGAAGCGAGATCCGGCAGCTCGTCGCCTCCGGTGACCTCCGAGCGGCCCGCCTGGGGCCTCGCCGCGTCATCCGGATTGCGCGGTCGGCCGTGATCGCAGCCTTGGGCGGGGAGAAAGCGGCCTAGCCGCGATCGACGATGCTATTCGTCGACGGCGAGCAAGTCGGCGCGGAGCAAAGGCACATCATGCCCGCGTACCGAGACCTGAGAAGCGATGGGTGGAGGTACCGGAAACGAATCCGGCTCCACAACGGCCGCCGTGTCCGAATTGAGGGCACCCCTGCCCTAAACACCAAGCTCGCCGCCGAGGCGGCCGAGCGTGCGCACATCGAGCATCACGGGATGGCACGTTCTTCGGCACTCGTTCTGCTCTCACCTGGCAATGCGCGGAGCGCCGGCGGTTGCCATCAAAGAACTCGCCGGCCACGCATCGATCGCCGTCACGAACCGTTACATGCACCTGTCACCCGGGGAATTGCGTAATGCGATCGCTCTTCTCGAAACTGGGCGACAGGTGGGCGACAGCGTTTAAAATAGAGCCTAAGTCATTGAAATATTTGGGTGAGCGACGGGGATTGAACCCGCAACCCTCGGAGCCACAGTCCGATGCTCTACCGATTGAGCTACGCCCACCAGATATTCAGTTTTCAGTTTTGGAAAATGTGCTGCGCGCCCGGCAGGAGTCGAACCTGCGACCAGCGGCTTAGAAGGCCGCTGCTCTATCCAGCTGAGCTACGGGCGCTCACCTTCTGCCTCGGGCGATGTTCTAACCGGCAACGGGGCGGCAGACTACCCATGACCGCACCGCGAGGTCAATTGCCCAGCCGGTCATTCGACCTCCTGCAGCTCGCGGGCGCTGATGCCCAGCAGATACAGAATGGCGTCCAGGCCCGACGCCGAAATGCTGGTGTCGGCCGATTCGCGCAGCTTGGGCTTGGCGTGAAAGGCGATGCCCAGCCCTGCCCGCTCCAGCATCAGTGCGTCGTTGGCGCCGTCGCCCACGGCGATGACCTGATCCAGCAGAACGCCCTCGGCCTGGGCGATGGTCTCCAGCAGCTCGGCCTTGCGCTGACCGTTGACGATGGGGCCGCTGACCCGTCCCGTCAGCTTGCCGTCGACGATCTCCAGATTGTTGCTGTAGGCATAATCCAGCCCCAGCCGGCGCTTGAGCGCCTCGGCCGCCCGCGAAAAACCGCCGCTGATGACGGCGATGCTGTAACCGAGGCGCTTGAGCACGCGCACCAGCGTCTCGGCCCCTTCGGTCAGCGGCAGGTCGGCGGCGATGCGATCCAGCACCTTGACGTCCAGGCCCTTCAGCAGCTCGACCCGCTGGCGCAGCGACTGGTCGTAGTCCATCTCGCCCGCCATCGCCCGCTCGGTGATCTTCGAGACCTGATCGACGACGCCGGCCGCGCGCGCCAGCTCGTCGATCACCTCGATGCGGATCAGCGTCGAGTCCATGTCCATGACCACCAGGCGCTTGGACCGGCGGTACAGGCTCTCGCGCTGCAACGACACGTCGAACCCGGCGCTGGTGGCCACGGCCAGCAACGAGCGCTTCAGGATCTCGCTGTCGCGATCGGCCGGCAGCGAGGCGTGAATCTCCAGCGAGGCCAGCGTCCCCTCGGACAGCCGTCCGATCTTCTCGATGTTCGCCCCTTCGGCGGCCAGCGTCGATGCCAGGGCGTGCAGGTGCGCGGCGCCCAGCGACGGGCCGATGGCGGTGATGACGTACCGGCGTCCTTCGGTTGACGGTGCGCCCGGCACCGGCGCGGGGCTGCCCGGGACTGGCTTGAAATCCAGCTCCATCCCCAGCTCCTTGGCGGCGAACAAGAGCTCTTTGAGGACGTCGCGCGTGCGCGGCACACCCACAAGCAGACACAGCGTCAGCTGCCCTTGCACCACCACCTGCTCGATGTCGTGCAGCGACGCCCCCTCCTCGGACAGGATGCCGGTCAAGGTGGCGGTGACGCCGGGGCGGTCGGGGCCGGTGACGGTCACCAGAACGCGGTCGTTGTTGCCGCCGGCCGACGGCGTGTCGCTGTTCGAGGTCAAGCGCCCGAAGTGTATGGCAAAGCTCCCTCCAGAGCGAGCGGCCTTGGCTCCCCCTACAGCTAGCCGCCGCCGCCGCCGATGACCAGGCTGCTTCATGCAGGTTTTTGTGGCGCGTCAGCCTATCTTCGATACCCGACAGCGTGCCGTCGCCTATGAGCTGTTATTTCGTTCGGGGCTGGAGAACGTCTTTCCCCGCGGCATGGACAGCGATCTGGCGTCGTCGCAGGTCATCAAGGACAGCATGATGGTGTTCGGCTTTGGCGCGCTGGCGGGCGGGCGCAAGCTGTACGTCAACGTCACGCAGAAGGTCCTGTGCGACAGCCTGTATTCGGTGCTGCCGGTGCGGCAATCGGTCATCGAGCTGCTGGAATCGGTCAAGCCCGACGCCGCCACGCTGGCCGCCTGTCGCGAGCTGAAGCGGGCCGGCTATGAACTGGCCCTGGACGATTTCGTCGACAGCCCCGAGATGGAACCGCTGGTCACGATGGCGGACGTCATCAAGGTCGATTTTCTGGCCACCACGCCGGCCCAACGGCTGGCGCTGCGTGACCGGTTCAAGCGCCGTCGCGTGGCGATGCTGGCGGAGAAAGTGGAGACGCACGAGCAGCTCCGCGAGGCGCGCGAGCTCGGCTATTCGTATTTCCAGGGCTATTTCTTCCAGCGACCAGAGATGATCGCCCGCGAGGACATCCCGGCCTTCAAGCTGACCCACCTTGATTTCCTGCGCGAGCTGCAGCAGGCGGATCTGAATTTCGAACGCATCGAACAGGTCATCAAGCGCGACGTGTCGCTGGCGGTGAAGCTGCTGCGCTATCTGAACTCGGCGTCGTTCTACTGGCGCAGCCGGGTGACGTCGCTGAAGCACGCCATGGTCCTCTTGGGCGAGCGCGCCTTTCGCAAATGGGCCTCGCTGATCACCATCATCGGCATCTCCAATGATCGGCCGCCCGAACTGGTGGTCAGCTGCCTGGTGCGCGCCCATATGTGCGAGGCGCTGTGTCGCGCCACCCGCCGCCCCGAGATGGAGCTGGACGCATTCCTGGTCGGCATGCTGTCGGCCGTCGACGCGCTGATGGGTCGTCCATTGAAAGAGATCCTGGACGAGATCTCGGTGTCGCCGTCCATCAGCGCCGCCGTGCTGGCCACGGACACCACGCTCGGCCAGATGCGCGCCCTGGTCCTCGCCTACGAAACCGCCGACTGGCCGGGAGCTTCGGCGCTGGCCAAGAAGATCGGCGTCAGCGAAGACCTCTTGCCCGACATGTACCAGCAGTCGATCAAGTGGGCCAAGCACGTGATGCCCTGAACGCGGCGCCGGATTTCCCGACAGACCGTGGCTACTGGCTGCGCACGCGGAAGTGCTCGGAGCGGGCGAGCTGAATGTAGAAGTCGATCAGGCTCAGGCTGCCGGCGCGAAGGGCGCTGGTGGCGCTGGCCACCATGCAGGTCGCTTCGTTCTGGTCGACGCCAAAGGCAAAGCTGGCCATGAAGGCGGCCATGCAGTCGCTGGTCTCGGGCATGCGCGCCAGCGTCTCGGCCAGCTCGGTGGGGCCTTTGAAGGCGACCCGCCCGCCCTGGGTCAGCACCATCGTGCCGCTGTCGTCGATGTCGAAGGCTCCCTCTTTGTCGCGGTAGCGGCCGCTGGCATCCAGATGCTCCAGGCCAAACCCGATGGGGTCCATCAGCTCGTGGCATGAACGGCAGCTGGCGTCGGTGGCGTGCAGTTTTTCGTAGCGCTCGCGGGTGGTGTTGGCAGCGGTCGGTTCGGGCAGGGGCGACACCACCGGCGGCGGCGGCGGCACGATGTTGCACAGCAGATTCGTGCGCACCAGGTGCCCGCGCTTGGTGGGGGACGTCTCCAGGGTGCCTGCCTCCACCGCCAGCAGCCCGCCCTGCGCCAGCAGGCCCACGCCCCAGCCGGCGGGGCGGTCAACCCGGGTGAACGCGGTGCCGGCCGCGGCCCCGAACCCGTAGTACCGGGCCAGGGTGGCGTCGATGAACGTGTACGGCGCGGTCAGAAGATCGGCCGGCTTGCCGCGGTCGTCGAACACCACGCTGCTGACGAATTGCTGGGTCTCGCCCGCCATCGACGTCTGCACGGCGTCGTTGAAGTCCGGGAAGGCCTGGGCGTCCTTGACCTTGTTGGCCAGCGAGGTCAGCCCCAGCCACTGTTCGCTGAACGTCAGAAAGACCGTTTTGAACTCGGGCCTAACATTCTGGCTGGCGTCGAACACCATCGCCCGCGCCGCCGCTTCCACCTGATCGGCAGAACCGAGCTGGTTGGCGGTCGCCTGCTGCAACAGCGCCGGGCTGGGAGGCCCACCGGTGAACGTGTAGGCCAGCGCGCTGGCGATCTCGAAGGGGGTCAGATTGAAACGCCCCCCCGCCATCGCTTCGCCCATCTCGCTGCGATAGATGGTGTTCGGGCTTTGCACCAGCGCGGAGGTGGTCCAGTAGACCCAGGTCTTGAAGTTCGCCGGCGCGGCGATCGCTGGCGACGATGTGGTGATCTTGGTGAAGAGGGCCAGATAGCGGTTCTTCTCCGCCGTGGTCAGCGGGCGCCGATAAAGCCGCGTGCCATAGGTGTCCAGGAACGTGTTCGCGCAGGCCATGTCACCTTTGCTGCTGCAGGCGAGCAGCCGCGGCAGGTTGGTGGCATTGGTGACCAGATCGGCGATGCGACCGCCGGTGGCCTGCATGCCCGACGCGTACTCGGGCCCGACGGTGAGGCGATCGACGTTGTTGCCGAACCCGTTGGCGGCCGCGGGATCGGGTGGCAGCAACCCGGTCCAGTCGGATCCGGAGGCGATGCCGAACACCGATTCGATGCTCGCCTCGAACTCGCTGCTGGTCAGCCGCCGCACCACCCGGCGTCCGGGGGCGTCGCCGCCGCCCGCCGCGCAGGTCAGTGGCGCCGGCATCGCGCTTCCGGCGCCGCCTGCGCCCGGGCCCGTTGAAGGTCCGCCGTTGGTTCCCCCGCCGCCGCCGACCGGGGAAGGAGGTCCGCCCGGCCCGTACCCCGGCCCGCCGATCGTCGCCGATCCGCAAGCGGTCAGGGCCAGCGCTGCCAGCGCCGCGCCCGCCAAGGTGCGCCGACGTGACGTCGCGCCTTTCACTTGAGCAGCTCCGCGATGGTCTGCGTCCCGAACTGCGACGCCATCGGCACGCCCATCACCTTCAGCAGCGTCTGCAGCACCGCCTTGTTGGTGGCGCCGTTGGCGTTGATGAACCGCCCGGCGTTCAGGGCCCCGCCGCCGCTGCCCATCACCATGGTGGGGACGCTGTTGCTGCTGTGGCTGATCGGCAGACACTCGGACATCACCAGGATGACGCTGTTGTAAAGGACGGTCTTGCCGGTGCTGTCCAGCGGATCCGGGACGTCCAGCGCCTGAAGAAGGCGCGCCAGCTTGGTCATGTACCAGCGCTGGCACTGGGCAAAGATGTCCTGGGTGCCGTGCGAAGTGTTGTGGTGCGGATAGCCCGGGCCCACCGGATCGACCTGGTTGCCGTCGGCGCTGCCCGACTGCAGAGTCGCCACGCGGGTGAGGCCGCTGACCACCGCGCTGGCCAGGATGTCGACCTGCGCGTCGAAGATGTCGGAGTAATACGCCTGCTTGTAGGCGGCGCGCGCGTTCCCCTGCAGCGACGCCCGCAACTTTTCGACGCTGGCCAGCGAGCCAGCCTTGGGCCCCATCATGGGGGCCATCCCCATCGGCTGGGTGTTGGTGGGACGGACCGCGCGCAAAGCGTCCCGGTGCTGGACAATCTTCGACAGCTCGGCGCCGGAGCTCTTGATGCGATCGGCATATTCGCCCATCTCGGCGTCCAGCAGATCGGCGACCTCGGGTCCGTAGTTCGGCACCACCGGCGGGGGCATGGCGTTGGGGGCGACGCCGCCGTTGAAGATGCGATCGAACGCGGTGACGGGGTTCGCCTCGTAGTCGACCGGCTTGGGCGCAAAGAACAGCGTGGAACGGCCATACAGCTGGTAAAGCTCGTAGGAGTCGGCCGGAATTACCCCCAGGTGCAGCGAGTGCAGCTTGTGCAATCCCTGCGCGGTGAACGCGTCGGCGACGATCTGATCCGCCGACTTGTTGCTGGGATTCGGTGAATCATAGTTGGGGATGGTGGCGCCGCTGAAGATGCTGCGCACCGCGAAGTGGTTGTCCGAGCCCGAGACGTTGATCCCTTTGAGGAAGGTGATCTGGCCTTGATAGGTCTTGAGCGGCTCGGTGACGGTCGACATCGCCGCCAGGTTTCCCGCCGACGGCAGGAAGAACCGATCCTCGGCGCCGTTCATCATCGGCCAGAGAATCAGGCGCAGCGGGGCGGCGGTGACACCATGAGCGCGCCGCGGCCGCGCGGCAAATGGCAACGCCGCGGCGGCCAGGCTGGCGCTGGCCAGCAGGCGGCGACGGGAGAACGGCCGTGCGGCGCGAGGGGGAAGGCGCATCATTCTTCGAGACCTCCGTGTGCAGGTGGCCGTGATGGCCACCGAAAGCGATCAACCCGCGACCGCCCCGACTACGCGAGAGCCCAACCCCGAAGAGAATCCAGGGTAGTCCGTCGGCGCAGCGACGATCAAGATTGATTGCTTCAAAGAATCGGCTCTACCGCTTTCTCTGACGCGCTTTATTTTCCGGACTTACGGATCGGGCCCGCACCGACGGGACTTGTTTTGACGACGCGCCTGGCAGCGACCAGCCGGATTCGTGACAACGGTGGCCGGCGGCCCGCGTCAAAGCGCCGGCCGCTTCAACGCGGGAGGAGCCGGCGAGCGCAGCGCACTAGTACTCCATCGCAGGGATGGTGAATGGTTGGTTTCTCCTTGCGCTCTGTTAGTTCCGGAATAAGAGCGGACCGCAGGGTGATGACGCGCTGGTCGCATTCGTCATCGGGCGACCTGTCGCGCGGCATCACCCGAGGACCGACTATGAAGTGACTGGCCCGTCAAGACAGACGTTTGGCGTTCGTGCGATTTTGTGGACCGCGCGTTTGGTAGGTCCGAGAAGAGCGCCTGGAGCATCGTGCCCGTCCGCGGGTACGATGCGGAGGGCGCAACCGTGCCGCCCGCTGGGCTCGCTGTCTTTGATGGCGTTCGCCCGGCACGGAGCGTAGCCGACGCTCCGACGGCGACGGGGTGGGTGGGCCAAGCGGATGAGGAAGCGGGCTGCCCCAATCGACTATTCGTGCTCAAAGGCACAAGGGTTGAGATCCGCCGGTGGGTCGCCATCGCACGGGCGAGTTTGAACCAGCCGAAGCTGGTCGACTCACGGTCCTCGCCGCGATCTCCACCTTTGGACAGCCTGTCTCCTCCGCCGCCGCTGTTCCCCCCACTGCTATCGCAGAATCGAAAAAGTCTGATTACACCGTCGGAGGCATTGCTCCTCGTTTGGCGTCGTAGACGCTGCCGTCGCGCCAGATCGCGTACATGATGCCCGCGATCTTTCGAGCCAGCGCCACGACCGCGACATGCCGGCCGCGACGTTTCTCCACCTCGAGGGCCCAAAGCACCATCGGGTCGTTCTTTCGATACCGCCGCGCCGACCAGGCGGCCTGGACAAGTGTCCAGCGCACCTGGGGCGCGCCGGCTTTCGTAATCGAGGTGATTCGTCGCCGATCGGAGCTCGAGTTCTCGCCGGGAACAAGCCCGAGGTAGGACTGCACGCTGGATGCGCTGTCGAAGCGACTGGCATCGTCGAGCGCAGCCGCATATCGCACCGCCGTCACTGGCCCCACACCGGGCACCGTCATCAGTCGCACACAGACAGGATCCTCCTCGGAGAGTTTCTCCAATTCCTCGTCGGCACTGACGATCTGGATATTGACCGCCTCGACCATGACCAGCACGCGCTCCACAGCTGCAGGAATGGCGCCCCCTCGGTCGCTCACGTGTTTCCTCAGACGCGTTGGAAACACCTCCGGCGTGGCGCGCGGCATCGGTCCTAGGCCCATCGTGCGCAGCCATCCCTTCACGGA
Organism: Myxococcales bacterium; assembly: GCA_034666225.1. Taxonomy (GTDB): domain Bacteria; phylum Myxococcota_A; class Polyangia; order Fen-1088; family Fen-1088; genus DATKEU01. The sequence goes on along the minus strand of JAXDMH010000574.1, from coordinate 645 downwards.
ATTCATCAGCTTGGTTCGGGTTCCCACCAACACCTCCCGCAAACCGCACACCGTCTTCCGTTCCCGTGACGCCGCCGTCGGAACGTGAACCGCCGGCAACCGTTTCATCCGGCATGACGCCTCGGCCAGATTGCGTGCGTCTCGTACGTCCGTCTTGATTCCCCGCATCCCCACACCCAGCGATCGCACAAGCGTCGCCGGAACCACCACCACCTCGTGGCCGGCCCGCCGCGCCTGGTCGGCCACGCTGAACGCCTCCGCGCAGGTCTCCATCACCACGCGCCCCGCCGGCCTCTTGGCCAAATACGCACCAAGTCCACGCGTCGGTCGACGATCCTCCAGTAGCACTTCGCCTTCGGCCGACATCACACAAATCTGTGATTCCCTGCCCCCCAGATCGATCGCAATATGGTCCATGACTGGCCTCCTTTTGCGCCTCGAGCGCGTTCGTTCTTTGAGGCCCCATTTTGGGTGACCTCGCAACGTAAAGGGGGCCAGTCACTTCATCAAATCTCAGGGCGCGGCCCAGAGCCCTCGCCGAGCACCGACCTGCGATCCGCGCCCACCGGGGATAACGGCGCGAGAAGCGTCGGAGCGCAAGGTCGGCGGTGCGCGGCGCGGGTCGGCGGTCCGTCGTGGTCGAGC
>JAXDMH010000573.1:0-3312 GCA_034666225.1 Myxococcales bacterium | reverse complement strand
CACGTATGGTTGGGCGGTTACCAATGGCGCCTATTCGTTGAGCCCGGACGTTCTGGTCGGCTATCACCAGACGGAAGAGTGGGCCGGTCCGTGGAGCCACGCTCCCGCTATCGACCTGCAATGGAACGGCGGCGGGTCGTACTACGGCTGCTGGGATTGAGTCGTGTCCGACAATGAACGCCAGCGCCGGCACCGGCGCCGGATCGCCGCCCTGGCCACGCTGCTGGTCGGCCTGTCGGGGTTGCTGCTGATCCTGATCGCGCGGCGCTCGCGATCCAGGACAGAGCCGTCCGGTGATCCGGCGGCGGCGGTGACGGCCGGCGGGGTCGCCACCCAGCGGCGGCCGGCGCCGCCCGCGCCGGCGGAGGACCCGGACAAGCCGATCATCGACGAGGTCCTGGTGGAGAAGAAAGTGGTGTGCCAGGGCGAGGAAAACCTGATCACGGTTCGCGCGCACACACCGCAAGGCAAGAACGACCCCTTCCTTCGTTACGTTGTCGGCGAAGGCAGCGGGCGCAGCGTGCCGATCCGGTCGTACCTGCCGCCCGCCGGCGCGCCACCGTCACCCCCGCGCATGGTCAGCGTCTTTGGTCGAAACGGCGTCGCGGCCCACGTGGTGGTGCCGGACTTTCAGGTGAAGATGTGCCCGGCCCGGCACGCCCTGTCCATCGTTCACCGCCAGCTGCCCAACACCAGCGCCGATTTCGAGCTGCTGGCCAGCGTGAAGAGCACGGCCGGTCAGCCGGCGTTCGTTGCCACCCGGTACCGCTGGACGTTCGGCGATGGCACCGGCGAAGAGACCGATGGCCCGGTGGCATCGCACCACTTCGTGACCACCGGCCAGGCCCTGACCACCGATTTTCTGATCAGCTGCGAAGCGCGAGATCGCGACGGCCAGAGCGTGCAGGGGCGGCTGTCCCTGCCGGTGGCCGACCACGAGTTCGAGGACCTGGCCTACAAGGGCGTGCTGGTCCTCAGCAAGCAGCTGACGCCGCGTTTTCCGGAGATCGATCAGCACGGGATGGTCACCCAGCGCGTGCGCCTGTTCCATCATCGGCCCACCGCCGTGCGGCTGGAGCGGGTGCTGATCTCGTACCGGGCCAAGGACGGATCGGCGCCCCTGCCGCCCGAAGAAAAGCCGGCGGCGGCCGTGTTCGGCACCGCCACGCTGCCGCCCGACCCCGGGATCGAAGCCACGCTGACCCTGAACACCGCCGGCCATCCCACGGTGGTCATGGCGGACTATCTGGTGACGGGCCAGACACCCGACGGACGCCCGGTGCACGGCGAGTTTTCGGTGATGAAGCCGCCCGAGATGCCGACGCCGCAACAAAGCCCGCGGGTGATGGATCCCTTCCTGGTCGAGAAGATCAAGAGGACCCGCATCGCCCTGAACAAGACCTACGTCAACGACGAAGACATCCGCACGTTGGCCAACCGGGGCGCGTTCGCCGATCTCGCCGCGGCGGAGGAGAAGGCGTCCCACCGGTCCGTCGACCACCCGGGCAAGCTGCTACCCGCCACCACGCGCGCAGAGCAGGCCCGCGCGCGCGGCGCCAGCGCATCGCCGGCGGCGACGGCGACACCGTGAACCTGAACCATCCCTGAAAGGGGTGGGAGGGGCGGACGGTTTCTCCCGCAAGGGGCCGTCCCCCCTATCCCGGTACCTGAAAAAGCGGCACTTAACTCAGTTGAGTTGCCTGGTCGGGCGGCGGCGACCGTCTTTACAATGATGGACGCCTTTGTGATCGGTCTTGTCGCGGCGACCCTGCTCAGCGCCTGCAGCGCCAGCGAGACGGGTGGGGGGACGAAGCCGGGTTCTGGCGGAGCGGCGATGGGCAGCGGCGGCGCATCGGCCGGCAGCGGCGGCCAGGGCGGGCTGCCGACCGGCTCCGGCGGCGATGGGAGCGGCGGCAGCGGAACCGGTGGCGTGGCCATGCCTGGTGACGACGCGATGACGATGCCGGATGGTGGCGGTGGCCTGGATGTCATGCCAGGCGACGGGAGCGCCGGGTCGCCCAGCGCCGGTTGTGGAAAGGCGGCCACCGATTCCCTGGGACAGTTCGCCTTCAACAAGACCATCATGGTCGGCGGCGTGGCGCGCACCTATCACCTGCGGTTGCCGGCCGGGTACGACGCGAGCAAGCCGTACCGCACGATCTTCTCCTTTCACGGCTGCGGCTCGCACCGGGACAGCCTCATCAATATTCAGACGGCGACGGGGTTCGACGCCATCATCATTGCCCCCGAGCAGATCTCGGGAAACTGTTTTGACGATCAATCCAACATGTCGAAAGACATGTTCGTCTTCGATGCGCTGGTGCAGTGGGCGGAAGACAATCTTTGCGTCGACAAGGCACGCATCTTCTCCATCGGGTTCAGCAGCGGGTCATGGATGACGAACATCCTTGGCTGTCAGCGAGCGAACGTGCTGCGCGCCAAGGCCAATGTCAGCGGCGGATTCACCGGCGCCATCAACCCGGCCCAGGACTGCAAGGGCAGCGTGGCGGGCATCTTCCTGCATGACAAGGACGACACGCAAAACTCGATTGCCGGCGGGATGCACGCCCGCGACATCCTGCTGATGGAGAACGGCTGCGCCATGACCAGCAAGCCCTACACCACCGTGCCCGCCAACGCCGCCGGCCTGTGCGTGCAATACGACGGCTGCAAACCCGGTTTCCCGGTCGTGTGGTGCCAGACCGCCGGGATCAACCACGATCCTCAACAGACCCGCTCACCGAATCTGTTCTGGCAGTTCCTGTCGCAGTTCTAAAGCGACTGGAGGTACTTCACGAGGTCGCCGACGTCGGCGGACGACAGATTCGACGTCAGGCCGTGTTTGTCGCTGCCGCCGCAGGTGCCGAAGCGATCGGCCAGCGTGGCGGCGCAGCCGTTGTGCATGAAGGGCGCGCGCCAGGAGACGCCGCGCAGCGACGGGACCTGCAGCATGCCGCCGGTGCCGACGTCCACGGTGGTGTTGTTGGTCAGCAGGGCGCCGGCGTGGCAGGTGGCGCAGGCCACCTGGGTGTCCTCGAACAGCGTCTTGCCGCGGGCGACGGTCGCCGCGTCCAGCCCGGTCGCGACCGGCAACGCCGGGATGGTGTCCACCCAGTTCTGCAGGGCCTGCTTCTGATCGCCGGAAAGCGGCGGCCCCGACATGCGCGCCACGAACACGTCGTCCATCAGGTGAGAGAAATCCTTCTCGGCGCCGTCCCAGTGAAACGGCGCGGTCGGGCTGATGCCGCCCCGGATCGATTGCGTGCGCCGCCCGCCGATGCAGGCAAAGTTCCACACCCGTCCGTCCTCTCC
>JAXDMH010000572.1:0-6012 GCA_034666225.1 Myxococcales bacterium | reverse complement strand
CGATCCAGGAACGGGCGACCCAGGAAGCGGCGGCGCAGGAAGCGGCGGCGCAGGAACCGGTGGCGCAGGAAGCGGCGGCGCAGGCAGCGGCGGGGCAGGAACCGGCGGGGCAGGAACCGGCGGTACCACCCATCCTGTCGATGCAGCGACGGGCGGCAAGTCCGGCAGCGGCGGGGCCGGTGTCGAGGTTGACGCACGCATGGATCTGGCCGCCGAGGCAGCACCCAAGGATGTCGCCAGCGACGCGGTCGATGCCGGCGACCCGACCGAAACCAATCTGGTCGGCTACTGGAAATTCGACGAGGGCAGCGGGACGACCCTGCGCGACAGTTCGGGCAAGGGCAACGGCGCCACCATCGCGAACGCCGTCAGCTGGATCAGCGCCGCCGCCAGCCTGCCGTCCTTGAAATTCGCCGATGGGGCCGCCATCAATTTCAACGGCAGCGCGCACGCGTCCGTCGGAACACCGACGTTGCCGGCGATCAATGCCATCCAGTCCATCACCTTCTGGTTGAACCTGAAATCAACGGCCGGCGAGCAGTACATCGTCTGTCTGTGGAATCAATCGCAGAACGCCATATCGATAGGTATCCGGTTGGGTCAACTGACCGCCTGGAAATGGGGTCCGAACAACCTGGTGGCCCTGGCGCCGCCGCCGATCAATTCGTGGCACCACGTCGCCTATACCTATGACGGCACCACCCACAAACTGTACCTGGATGGCGGCACGCCCGCGACCAGCACGATCGCTCCCAACGCCGCCCCGGTGACGCGCGCGGAGATCTCCGCCTACAACGGCGGCGGTTTCTTGAACGGCCAGCTGGACGAGCTGCGCATCTATAGCGTGGCGCTGAGCGCAACTCAGGTTGCTAGACTTGCCGCAGGGGAGTTCGCGGCGACCGGGCCGTAGTACTATTCAATCTCGACGACACCATCCTCAAGGAGCGCTGCCATGAGTGTCCTGCGCGCGCGCGCCGTGTTGTTCTTCTTTGCCCTTGGGTGCAGCAAAGGCGGCGCGGTTGTCTCGCCGCCCACCGGCACAGGGGGTGATGCCGGCGCGTCCGGCGGCGCCTCCGGCAGTGGTGGAAACGCAAACACCAACCCGGACGCACCCGCAGCCACCACGGTCGACGCGGCGAAAGACGCGGCGCAGATCGACGTTCCCGCCGTCGACAGCGAGCCGGCCCACAGCGACGTAGGCAACCCAGGCCCCGGTGACAGTGCGCCGCCCGCTGGCGAACCCAAGCGCGAAGCGTTCCTGGCCCAGCTGCGCAAGCTGGTGAACCCGATGCCGCCGCTGGCGCCGATGCTGATGACGGCGACGAACAACAACGGCGTGACGGTGCAGGATTTCAGCTTTGCCTCGACGCCGACCTGGCGCGTGCCGGGGACCCTGCGCCGGCCAACCGCCGCCGCCGGACGACTGCCGGTGGCCATCGTCCTGCACGAGACCGGCGCCGATCGCACCAGCGGCAACGTCGTCGGGATCGCCAACGCCCTGGTGGCGCGCGGCTTCCTGGCCGTGGCCATCACCGGCCGTTACTGCGTGGGTGGCGGGACCGCCGCCTACGTCAAGGCGATGAAGGACGCCGCCGCCAACCCTGGGCGCGACTACCCGTTCCTGTACGACACCGCCTGGGACACCATGCGCCTCATCGATTATCTGGTCACGCGCGACGACGTCGATCCGGCGCGCATCGGCCTGACCGGTATTTCGAAGGGCGGCATGGAGACGCTGTTGGTGGCGGCCGTCGATCCGCGCGTGGCGGCGGCGGCGCCGCTCATCGGCGTGCAAAGCTTCAAGTGGGGGCTGGAGAACAACGCCTTCCAGGCCCGCGCGCTGTCGCTGGAGGATGCCGTCCCCGACCCGAACAACGCCGCGTCGGTGCGGATGTTCTACGATCGCGTGGCGCCGGGCCTGGTCGATCAATTCGACGGCCCCGACATGTTGCCCCTGGTGGCACCGCGTGCCCTGATCGTCATCGCCGGACTGCAAGACCCGCGCAACCCTCTGGGCGGACTGACCCTGACCATGAACGCGGCGACGCCTGTTTACGCGCGCGCCGGCGCCGCCGACAAGCTGAAGCTGTTCACCGCCGACGTCGGCCACGACGGCGGCTATGCCCCGTTTCATCAGGCCGCTGTCGATTGGCTGGATCGCTGGCTTGGCAAGGCGGCGCCGCCTTAGCGGGCCGGTGCGGTGGCGATCGCGCCTGGTGGTGGCGCCAGGACCGCGGCATGCCACAGCAGCTCGAAGCTGCCGTGATTTTGCGTGACCAGGCAGGCGACCTCGCCGGCATTCAGGCTGAGGACCACGCGCCGATCGGCGGCGACCTTGCCGCGCGCCAGCGCTTCATCGATGCGCTCACGCTGGTTGCAGTCCTGGTCCGTGCCGGTGACCGCGGGCGCCGCGAACAGCGCGCCCCCCGGGAATCCCGAGAACGCGTGCAAGACCACCGGACCCACCGTCAACGCCCGCACCGATGGACCGCGCACCGTCACCTGTCCGCGCAGTCCCGCCCCCGCGCCCCCGGCCCGCACCGCCTGCGCCCCGCAAGCGCAACCCAACGTCAAGCAGGCGCAGCCCAACGTCGACATCACCCATGACACCCATACCCGCCGCGAAAATGTATTCACCCTCATGACGCCCCCCTGCCCAGTACAACGCAATCGGGGTGCCATGTGCCCCGGGTTTTATCCGGCGAAGACCTGCGGCAGCGTGAACAGGCTGTCGAAAGATTCGGCGCTGAGGGCCGCTTCGATGGCCACGCGTTTGATGTCGAAGCGGTGCCAGCGGCGCGTGCTCTGGTACCCACCGTAATAGCTGAAGGCATATCGCACGCCCTGGCGGGCCAGGCAGTCGTGCGTGGAGGCGTCGAACGAGTTGCGGCCGCCGATGGGGTAGCTGAACAGGGTCATGGGCCGGCCCAGTTCCTGTTCCAGCCGCGCCCCGCAATAGCCGATCTCCCATTCCTGCTGCTCGAGGGACAATCGCGCCAGGATGGGGTGCGTGACCGTGTGGCCGCCGATGGCCATTCCGGCGGCCGCCACCTGGCGGACCATGTCCCAGGTCATCCAGGTCGCATCGGCTCCGCCCGCCGGGAGACGCCCGCTGCCGGTCGCTTGAGCCAGAAAATCGAGAAATTGTGGGGCCGCGCCCCGCGGCAGGCCTTTGTAGACATGAAGGAGAAAACGAATCGCCGAATCCACCGCCGCCGGTCCTTTCAGCGGCAGCCGTTGCGGGAAGAATTCATTGGCAGCGATCGCGGGGCGGACGCTGGTCTTGACCATCCAGGCGATCTCGTCCCACCAGGAAGCCCCGCGCCCGTCCAGGAATGACGTCGTCACGAAGAAGGTGGCCTTGACCCCGTGGCGGCGAAGGACCGGCAGCGCCGTCGTGAAGTTGTCGCGATAACCATCGTCGAAGGTGATCTGCACGAACCGCCCTCGCCGCCGCCCGGTCAGCACGCCGTCCAGATCGTCCGGTCCGATCACGTCGCAGTTGGCAGCCAGAGAGCGGACCTGGGCGTCGAAAGCCTCGGGCGTCGCGCTGAACAGCGCATCGTCGCCGTCACCGCCGTCAGCGTGTCCGATGCGGTGATAGTTGAACACCAGGAGCCCATCCCAGCTGCCCATCCAGGCCAGCAGGCGTCCAAGCCCCGTCGCCGACAGGATGCGGGCCGCGCTCTCTCTTTTGGACATCGCCGTCGGTTCCTCCGAGCGCTCGCAACGCAAGCGTCGCGCCAAGCGCCGCCGGCGCCGGGTTCTGGCGGCGGCCCGCCCATCTGCACAGTCTGTGCATCGGTCAATTGAGCCGATTGTTCATACAAGTTGCGCAGTCTGTTCATCGGTCGCGTCCGACAACGTCCGTGAAGCCCGAAGAGAGAGAGGTTTTACTCTCGGCACGACGATTGCTGACCCGGACCTCATGTCTGTCGCAGAAATCCTTTCGGATGAACTAGAGCCAACCAGATTTCCGCTGCGCCTCGTGCGAACGAGCGAGCGCGCGGATCTTCCCACGCCTCCGCTGGAACCACGGCGGCGAGCCCGCGCCCGTGATGCCGCGCCCAGGCCGGCGCCGGCCGACTTCACCACCCGGGCAGTGGCCTTTCTCCCTGACCTCGAACGCTGGGCTCGCCAGCTGACCACCCAGCCCTCCGACGCCAAGGACCTGGTCCAGGAGACCTACCGCCGTGCCCTGGAAGCCCACCAGCAGTTCCACCCCGGCTCCGACCTGCGCGCCTGGCTGGGCTGCATCCTCCGCAACCTTCACCGCGACCGCCTCCGCCGCAGCTGGCGCGAAATCTCGATGGGTGGCGACGACGTCTGCGTCTTCGCCGCCCCCACCCCCGAACCCCGCCCCCTGTGGTCTCTGGTCACCGACCAGGAACTGGACCGCGCCCTGGTCGCGCTGTCCCCGGTCTACCGGACGCCGTACGTGTTGCACACGGTCCACGGGAGGTCATACAGCGAGATCGCCAAACAGATCGGGATCCCGTCGGGGACGATCGGATCGCGGATCCACCGGGCGAGGGCGCTGTTGCGGCGGTATCTGGTGACGGGGGGCGAGGAGGGGCGGGTGGGGGTGGGGCGATGATACCGAGCACGACACACAATGATCAGAGCGCGCTGAGACGGTCCTTACGGACGGACGATGGGCTGCGCATTAGCAAAATCCAGATATGTGCGAGCGATTAGACCACATCGGAAAGCGGATCGGACCGAGTTGCTCGCATCCAGGTCTTCGGGAATCGGTGTCTTGCACGATCTGTGCAGACCTTGTTCTGGAAGGTTTGTGATCCCTTCCGGTCAGCGCGCCGCGCGACGACGCACCCCCGAGGCAATCACCACCGATTGTGCGAATCGGTTGGGCGGCTTACACGAGTCTCGGATTCGTTCGCGCCTTCCGGGATTGGCTGACTGGCCAATCTGACGTACTCGGCTGATGGCGTTCTATCGAGAACGGCGACTGTCCCACGCCAAGCGTTCCAAGAGGGAAAGCGACAAAAGGGAAAATTATTGAAAAAATTGAAAGATCGACGTCGTCTTCCGTATTCAGATCGTGAATGCATCAGACTCGAACGGCTCCGACCGTTCACAGACGGACCGCCCGGGGGTCTCGGTGTCGTTGCAAACAGAGCGCGTGCGGTGCCCCAAGTGTCGGGCGCGCGTTTCACAGACCAGCTGCCATCGGTGCTTGACGTGGACTTCGCAGCCGATCAAGAGTGCTGCGGTCCGTGCCGGCGACATCGCACGAGGCTCGGCACCATCGGACTGGGGGAGCATGGTAGACGAGCAAATGCGGATTGGGCCGTATCGGATTCTGGGCTCGCTCGGAACCGGCGGTATGGGTATCGTCTACCGCGCCGAGCATGTCGATTCAAAGCGGGTGGCTGCGCTCAAGACGGTGCGCCTGCCGAGCCCACAATGGCTGGCGGGAATTCGGCGAGAGATCTTGGCCCTCACGCGTCTTCGGCATCCTGGCGTGGTACGCATCATTGCTCAAGGCGTTCAGGAAGGCTTGCCCTGGTACGCGATGGATCTCCTCGAGGGAGAGACGTTGCGGTCCGTGATTCGGCGGCGATTCGGCGACCTTTCGGTGCCTCGCGCGCGTACCACCATGGAGGATGGGTTCAATACCGTAGAGACTGTGACCGCAAATGACGTCGTCACACGAGTCGCCTCTGGTGGCGGCAGAAATCTAGCTCTCATTAGCAATCAACCTCCGCGCGCTGAGGTGCAGCCATTAAGCGCGGAATACCAGCGCGAGATATTGCGCATCATGGGCCGCCTTTGCGGCACGCTCGCGTATCTGCACGGTGAGGGGATCGTAAATGGCGATCTCAAGCCCGAGAACGTGCTGCTGATGCCCGATCGCAACCCAGTGATCATTGATTTCGGATTGACGTCGACCTTTGGCGGCGCCGTCGGCCGCGAGGCACTTGAGTCGTCGCGTGGGTTGGCCGGAACGCTCCCTTACATTGCGCCGGAAGAGATTAGGAACGAATTCGT
>JAXDMH010000571.1:0-3118 GCA_034666225.1 Myxococcales bacterium | reverse complement strand
GCGGGCGGTGATCTGCATAGCGGCGAGTCGTCGCCGTCGACATAAATCACGCACGCCATCCTCCGAAATTTCAAGCAGTTCGGCCGCCGTCGCCGTATCGACGAGACCCAACTCAGCATGGCCGAATTCCAGCGCCGCTGTCACTGTTCGACTCGCGTCGCGAGTGATCACGCGAGTCGCACAATCGGCCAACTCCACGCGAAGTTTGGTCAGCCGGGCGGGGAGTTGAGCGCCCTTCTCAACCGCGAACGTCGCGAGCAGATCGAGCGCTTTGACCAAGTCGGACAGCGTGTCTCGGGATAGGAGCACTCCGTCGACGAGGGTTGCCGACGGTGCAACGTTCACCTCGTTCCGGGCCGCCGCGGAGGCCGATTGTGCGTGTTTGGGGACTCGCGTGGATTCACACGAACCGCGAGCCCCCGCAGCCCGCTCGCAGGTTCCTGACCCGCCGTCGTGGCTCATGTGGCTACCTCATGGCTGGTCAAGGGGGGTGGCTCGGATATTTCGGCGGGGGGTATCTCCCTCTCCCGCCGCAGGCTCGGATGCGCTGCCCACTGGAACACCCGGCCGGCAACCACACCGTTGACGTCGTTGTCGCCCAGCGTTTCTGCCCACGCCGAGCACGGGATCAGCGCAGGGCACGTTCGACACATCCGGGCCGCCTGGGCGAGCTGGTCGTCGGTCACGGCGTCGAACACCTCACCATGGCCGCGACACAGGGCACCGGGTAATCGCGGGATACCGGCCAGCGCGGCGAACAGGCTAGCCGCGCTCACTCCGATGCCATGCGCAACAGGTGCTCGACGATCGCCCGTGTTTGCGTCGTCTTGAACAACGACGGTCGATCAGCGAGTTGTCGACCGAGGACACGCCAGGCCTCATCGGCACCTTCACCGCGGAGGTACGCGACGGCGCAATCGTGGTGCCACCAAACGGCGAACAGCTTCGTGATGCTCTGACCCTCGGATGTCACCTGCTTGCAGCCCGGGCATGGGCGTGATGGCCGGTCGTAGACTTCCGGCACTTCGGTGTCCTGGTCTACCCAGACCAGCGGCATGCGCCGGCCCTTGGACTTGACGGTCTGCAGTTGGTCGAGTGGATTCATCGATCGCGCCTTTCGGTAGGTGTTTTGTTCTGTTCAAGTCGCGGGCTGTTCCCCTCCCAAGGGAGAGGGGGTGAACAGAACATGTGCACGGGCGTGGTGAACAGAGGTGAACAAGGTGAACAGCTCATTTGCCATCACCGATGTAGAACGGGCGCTTATCCGTGCCGGTGTTGGTCAGATCGCCGCATTGCACAAGGTCATTCACCGCTCGGAAGAACGTTGCGGGATCCATCCCGGCGGCTGCACGGAGGTCAGACTTGCTTGCTCCGGTGGAGCCGAAGTGCTGAACAAAGGTGGACAGCAGCTTGTCGGCGCGCTCCGGTCTGTTCACCTGCCGGTGAACAGATATGACGCCGCTTTCAGTGCCTGGGACTAGGTCGAGTTTCAGGTCGTGCCGGTCGTGTTTCGGGCCGTCCTTGCGCTTTTCACGGTCGAGCGTGATTAGGCCGCCGTCCTTGACCACCGAGTAGACGGTGTCAGCACCGGCCTCGAATGCTGATGACCCGCGGAATGTCTTGCCGTCCTTGCCGGTGTGGTGCACGCCAAGAATGACGCCGCGGCCACCGGGAGTACTTTCCCGAAGCCGGGCGAGTGCGTCGACCACCTGGCCGCAGTCCTTCGCGCTGTTCTCGTCGGCGCCGACCATGCAACGCGCCAGTGTGTCGATGACGACCAGGCCGTAACCGTTCCACTCGATGAGGTCGCCAAGGGCGGTGATTTCGCCGGGGTGTGTGAGATTGATGGGGCGCGGCAGGACACCGAACGACTCGTCGCCGATGTTCCTGTCCCATCCCGTTTCCCAGGCATCGACGCGCCCCTTGAGGCCAAACGCCCCTTCGGCCGCAACGTACAGCACCTTGCGCTGCTCAGTTTGGCGACTCTGCCACGGCCGGCCCGTCGCGACCGACCAGGCCCAGTCCAGGGCGATGAACGACTTGCCCGACTCCCACCGCCCATAGAGCAGCGCGACGCTGCCCTGATCGAGCACGTTGTCGATGAGCGGCTCGGGGCTCGGCAATCTGCGCAGCGCTGAACGGTTGAGTAGATGCTTGGCGAGGACTGGCCGCTCCTCGGGATCGCCGAGGTTCTTCCCGCCTCCGATAAGAACCTCGGGCGGTGGCTCGGGCGGTCCTGGATCGCCTGCAACCATGAGCCGCGCGGCGGCGAGCCCGGGGTCGACTCTCATGCGACCTCGCCGCGGGTCAGTTGGTGCAGTAGGTCGGCGAGCTCTCGATCGGCACCGCCACGCCGGTATAGGGCGCGCAAGACCTCGAGCTCGAGCAGGGGCACATGTCCACCGGCGAGGACGTGCAGCGCTGCGTCCCGGCCGCTGTCGATCCTGTGCTCGGTCAGCGGCGGCTCGGTGCAGCGGCACGGCCATGGGTCCGGGCATCCGCAATCGAGCGGCGGGAGCCGTCGCGATGCTGCTCGCCGGCGCCTTAGCTGGTCGAGCAGAGCGGACATCATGCCGCCCCAGGGCTGTCGGCGAAGATCCCGTCGAGCTGCGCCGCCATCGCGGCTGTTCGTAGCGACTCGTTCGCGACCTGGGCGTAGATCGCGGTCGTCGTGGGCGACGCGTGGCCCAGGAGCTCCTGCACGGCCCGGATATCTTTCGTCGCCGCATAGGCTTTCGTTGCGAAGCGGTGCCTCAAGGTGTGCACTGTCCACTTGTCGGGCAGCGCTTCAGCGATGAGCACGCCGAGGGCGTCGGCACTGATGTGCGGAGCGAGGCTGTTTCCCCACCGGTCCAGCGACGGGAAGACGTAGGACCCTGGACCGGCGATCAGGGCTGCCGCGAGGTCGTCGGTGATCGGAACGGTGCGCTCATGGCCACCCTTGCCGAGTACTCGCAGCCAGAACGCGCCAGGATCCCCTTCGACGTCGCAGCGGCGGATCCGCGCGATTTCCGCGCGCCGTAGCCCCGTCTCCGCCTCGATGCGCACCGCCAGCAGAATCATCGGATTGTCAGTGCCGGCGAATGTCTCGGCGACGGCGCGGTCTGGGCATGGCCGC
>JAXDMH010000570.1:0-11472 GCA_034666225.1 Myxococcales bacterium | reverse complement strand
GCCGGCCATGCGAAACGGCACCAGGCCCACCCACGACGTGCCGCTGTGCTCTTGAATGACCAGCGACGGCGGCACCAGCGGGCGCAGGCGAGACGCCGGCACCGGCCAGTGCGCGAAAAGCAGATCGTGCCAGGTCTGGCGGCCGATCCAGGGTCCGGCCGGCAGCGGCCAGGGGCGATGATCGGTCCTGGCGAACGCTGGGTGCATATGGCCGAGGCTTCCCCTTCGAGAAGACCGCCCGTCAGGTTGTCTTATCGATCCCCTTCAAACCCGCAGGCGTGTATCGATCGCCGATGATCTGCTCGGCGGGGATTGCCGCCTCCAGCTCGCCGACCTCGGCAGCCGTCAGTTTGATTTCTGTCGCCGCGACGTTTTCTTCCAGATACTTCCGCCGCTTCGTGCCCGGGATGGGCACCAGATCATCGCCTTTGGCCAGCACCCAGGCCAGGGCCAGCTGCCCGGCGGTGACGCCCCTCCGCGCGGCGATCGCCTTGATCCGTTGCACCAGCGCCAGGTTCTTGTCGAAGGCCTCGCCGGCAAATCGTGGATAACGGGTGACGCGAAAGTCAGTGCTGTGCAGGTCGCTGGGACTGGTGATGGTCGCCGTCAGAAATCCGCGGCCGAGCGGACTGTACGGCACAAAGCCGATCCCCAGCGCGCGCACCGTCGGCAAGATCTCCGCTTCGACGTGTCTCTCCCACAACGAATATTCGGTCTGCAGCGCGGTGATGGGGTGAACCTTGTGCGCGCGCCGGATGGTGGCCGGCGATGCCTCGGACAGGCCGATGTACTTCACCTTGCCCGCCTTCACCAGGTCGGCCATGGCGCCCACCGTGTCCTCGATGGGCGTCGCCGGATCCACGCGGTGCTGATAATAGAGATCGATGTGGTCGACGCCCAGGCGCTGCAACGAAGCGTCGCAGGCCGCGCGCACGTACTCGGGGCGGCCGCTGATGGCCCAGAACGTCGGGTCGTCTTTCTTGCGAATGTTGGCGAACTTCGTGGCCAGAAACACCTGGTCGCGCCGCCCGCGGATGGTCTTGCCGATCAGCTGTTCGTTGTCGCCGATGCCGTAGGTGTCGGCGGTGTCCAGCAGCGTGACCCCCAGATCCAGCGCCCGCAGGATGGTCGCCGCTGATTCGTCATCGTTGCGCGGGCCATAGAACTCGCTCATCCCATGCAGCCGAGACCGATGCGCGACACCACGGCGCCCTGCGAACCGAGTTTGACCTTGTCCATGGTGGCAATGCTTAGCATCCCGCGCCAAGGATGCCAGGGGCAGTGGATAGGACGACCCGCGTATCAGAACTCGAACTTGCCGAAGGACCCCAGGTCCTTGAAGGCCTCGACCAGGCGGCCGGCCATGCCCTTTTCTGCCAGGTGCATCCAGACGCGCGGGTCGATGTACTTCTTGTTGGGCTTTTCGGGACCCTCGGGATTGCCCAGCTGCGATTTAAGGTAGGCGCCCTTTTCGTCCATGTACTTCTTCACCGGATCGGTGAAGGCCCACTGGGTGTCCGTGTCGATGTTCATCTTCACGACGCCGTACGAGACGGCCTCGCGAATTTCCTCCGGCGTCGAACCGGAGCCGCCGTGGAAGACGAAGCTCAGCGGCGCGTCGCCGGTCTTGCGCGCCGCCTTCACGAACTCCTGCGAATCGCGCAGGATGGGCGGCTTGAGCTTGACGTTGCCGGGCGCGTAGACGCCGTGGGTGTTGCCGAACGAGGCCGCCACGGTGAAGCTGCCCACGGGGCCGAGAACGTCGTAGGCGCGCAGGACGTCCTCGGGGCTGGTGTACAGCTTCGAGTGCTCGACGCCCGAATTGTCGACGCCGTCCTCCTCGCCGCCCGTGACGCCCAGCTCGATCTCCAGCGTCATCTTCATCTTGGCGATGCGGGCCAGATACTTGCGGCTGACCTCCAGATTCTTCTCCAGCGGCTCTTCCGACAGGTCCAGCATGTGCGAGCTGAACAGCGGCTCGCCGGTGCGGGCAAAGTATTCCTCGC
Organism: Myxococcales bacterium; assembly: GCA_034666225.1. Lineage (GTDB taxonomy): Bacteria > Myxococcota_A > Polyangia > Fen-1088 > Fen-1088 > DATKEU01. The sequence goes on along the minus strand of JAXDMH010000570.1, from coordinate 9,466 downwards.
CGGCGGCGATCACGCCGTCGACCCAGGGCAAAAGCTTGGCGGCGCAGTGATCGGTGTGCAGCACGACGGCGACCCCGTAGGCGGCCGCCACCGTGCGCACGTGCAAGGCGCCGGCGACCGCGCCCGCGATGGAGGCGGCGTGCGCCGTGTTGTCCAGGAACTTGCCGCCGTAAAACTGCGAGCCGGTGTGCGAGAACTGGATGATGACGGGTGCCTTGGCGTCGCGTGCCGCCGCCAGCGCCGCGTTGGCCCCGTGCGAGCCGATGACGTTCACCGCCGGCAGCGCACAGCTGGCCTTCTTGCAGTAAGCGAAGAGCTCAAGCAGAGCATCCCCAGTAACCACCCCGGGCTTCATCTTCAGTGTTGCCATGTCGTCCCGATTCCTAACACACCTTCGGCGGGGAAGCATGAGGGAGAAGGCCCGCGCTGGCTGGCGGGGCCCTCTGCGTTTCGTCAGATGCACCCTAGTAATAGATGAACGGAAACGCGGAGGCGGCGGACGCGACAAGACCCACGGTCCGACGTGCCGTCAACGGGCGGATGCTTAAGGTATTACGACGCCCGGGCAGCCGAAGATGGCCTTGATGTTCTTCAGCGCCCCGCTCTGGTAGTTCGTGCACCAGGTGCCGCGTAGTTCGATGGTGGTCATGCCGGCGCCGTACGCCCAACCGTTGGTGTCGTTGCGCGGAACGCGCATGCCGTCCGCGTCCACCGCGATGTTGGTGGGATCGGGCGGTTCCTTGATGGCCAGCGTGCACGAAACGATCTGACCGCCGATGGCGGCCAGCGCCGCTGAGAGTTGGTCGGCGTTGCTGACCGGGTAATACGACGGGTTCCCCGCCTGCGGTTTGCCGCCCGCCTGAGCCATCGCGTTCAACGTCGCGTCGCCGCCACCGAAGAGGGAGCCGACGCCGATGACGAAGGTGGGGATGTTCGCGGCGGCCAGGTTCTTCACCGCCATGATCGTCGCCGTTGCATCATCGCCACCCTGCCCGCCGCCCCCACAGTTGGGCAACCCATCGGTGGCCAGCACCACGTACCGCGGATTTGGCCTGGTCAGTCCCATCAGATAGCGGCCGCCGGCTTCCAGGGCGAGGCGCGTGGGGGTGTTGCCGTCGGGCATGGACGCCATGATGGCCGCCACCACCGCGTCGGCATTGCTGGGGGCGACCGGCGCCGACACGTCGTCCGTGACGCCGCAAGACGCGTCGCTGGGAAACAGTTTCAGTCCCCAGTTCACGGCTGCCTGCGTCTTGGCGACCGTCGCATTGAGCGCGGAGGTCATGTCCGTCCATTTGGTGGAGCACTTCGTGAGACAACGCAGGTCCAGGATTGGTTCGTCCATGGACGCCGATCGGTCCAGCGTGATGAGGACGTCAGGAGGCAGGCGTTCCAGGTTGAACATGCTGAGGCCGCAGTTGGCGTCGGTGGTCGGCGTGATGCCGCCGTCCCCTAGCGGAGAGACGCTGCCTCCGCTGCCGCTGGCCGCGTCGTGGGTGCCGGTGCTGCCGCCTGTCGACGCTCCGCCGCCGCTACCCGTGCTCCCGCCACCAGCGGATCGGCCGCCACTGCCCTGGCCATTGTCGCCCTGCACGCCGGCCTGATTGCATCCGGCGGCCAGCGCCAGCAACGCAATTCCAAGTGTTTTCCAGGAAGGCCACAAGCGCTCGGACAACTGCCCCGTCCTCATCATTGGTGCCTCCCTGTGCGACGCTCTGTGCCTACCACGCTTATTGACTCATGGTCAATAGCGGGCCTATATAAAATAGACGGAAATGTGGACGCTAGCTCGCAAGATCTTGCTGCATGATCGCGTAAAATTCCTGGTGGCAGCGGCGGGCGTTTCAGTCAGTGTATTTCTGGTGCTGGTGCAGATCGGTCTGTACCTGGGCTTCATGCGAAACGCCTCAAGCATCATCGATCATGCGGGCGCGGATCTCTGGGTGGCCAGCGCCGGGACCGAGAACTTCGACATCGCCGCGCCCCTGGATGAGCGGACCTACTACCGGGTGGCCGAGACACCCGGCGTTTCACGGGCCGAGCGAATGATCCTGGCCTTTGGACAGTTCAAGATGCAATCCGGCGGCGCCCAGGGCGTCGAGGTGGTGGGACTGGAACGCCAGGCGCGTCTTTTCCGTCCCTGGAACGTGGTGGAGGGCGACGCCCGGCGCATGTCCGAGATCGACGGCATCGTGGTCGATCGCAGCGAGTTTCCCAAGCTGGAGATGAGCGCTGTGGGCGACCAGCGCGAGATCACCGGCATGCGCAGCCGGATCGTGGCGCTGACGCAAGGGATCCGCAGCTTCACGACGTCGCCCTATATCTTCACCAACATCCACACCGCGCGCGTCTACACCCGGCTGCGGCCCGATCAGATCACCTACGTGCTGGTCCAGGCGGCGCCCGGCGTGGCCATCTCGACGCTGCGCGAGCGCCTGGGCCGCATCCCCTATGTCTCCGCGTACGACACGCCCGAGTTTTCCCGGCGGGCGCGCGCCTACTGGTCGGAGCGCACGGGCGTGGGCGTCGGCTTTTTCATGACCGCGATGATGGGCGTGATCGTCGGGTTGGTGGTGGTCGGCCAGATCCTTTACAACGGAACGCTGGAACACATCCGCGAGTACGGCACCTTGAAGGCGATGGGCGCCGAGAACGCCGCCATCGTGCGGGTGATCCTTTACCAAGCGTTGATCTCGGCCGCGCTGGGGCTGGTGCTGGGCGGGGCCATGGCGATGCTGGCCCGGGCCGGGCTGCGGGCCGCCAACCTCAGCGTGGTGCTGTCGCCAGCGGTGCTGATCTCGACGGCTCTGCTGACGGTGCTGATGTGTTCAATGGCGTCGCTGCTTTCCATCGCCAAGGTGTTGCGGCTGGACCCCGCGTCGGTCTTCAAGGGATGACAGGGAGAGCAGCGGGTGGACCCAATCGTCGAGCTTCGCGGAGTCGGCAAGCGCTATGGCGCGGGCGACAACGCCGTGCAGGCGCTGCAGGACGCCGATCTGTCGGTGTTCGCCGGTGAGGTTCTGCTGATCCAGGGGCCGTCCGGTTCGGGCAAGACGACGCTGCTTTCCATCCTGGGCCTGCTGCTGCGTCCGACCACGGGCGACGTCCTGGTCGACGGCCGGGTGGCGACCGCGCTGCCGGAAAAATCGCTGCCGGCCATCCGGGCCCGCCACTTTGGGTTCGTCTTTCAAGGCTTCAACCTGTTCGCGGCGCTGACCGCGCTGGAGAACGTCGCCCTGGCCACGCAGCTGAAGAATCCCGGCGCGAAAGCGAGCGACACCAAGGACGAGGCGCGGCGGCTGCTGACGGCGGTTGGCTTGAAGGATCGCATGCACCACCGGCCCGACGAGCTGTCCGGCGGACAGAAGCAGCGTGTGGCCATTGCCCGCGCCCTGGGCGGCGACCCGACGGTGATCCTGGGCGACGAACCGACGGCGGCGGTCGATTCAAAGACGGCCCTGGGCATCATGGAGCTCTTGCACGGGCTGACCCGCGAGCAAGGACGAGCGGTCGTGGTGGTCACGCACGACCCGCGCCTGGAGCGTTACGCCGATCGGGTGGTCGCGGTGGAAGACGGTCGCGTCGCCTCGCCGCGGACCGGCGTCGCGATGGCCGGAGGAGCGTCGTGAAAAGAAGATCGGTGGTGGTGGCGCTGGTCGGGGCCGGGGCGCTGGGCGCGGCCTGGCTGGGGCGCGCGGCGCTCGTCGGTGCCGGCGGCGACAGCGATCAACAACGTCAGGTGCTGGCCGCCCCCCCGGAGCGCGACGAAGTGGTGGCGCCCGGTCGCGTGGAAGCGGAGACCGACGTGATCGATCTCGGGTTTGAACAGAGCGGGCGCATCATCGGATTGCTGGTGAACGAAGGCGATCGCGTCAGCAAGGGCCAGGTGCTGGCGCGCCTTGACGATCGATTGGCCGCCGCCCGCGTGGCCCGCGCCCAGGCCGCGCTGGACGCCGCGCGCGCTCGCCGTGACGCGGCCTTTCGTGGTTCGCGCCTGGCCGAGATTCGCGCCGTCGAAGCCGAGGCGGACGCTGCGCGAACCCAGGCAGCCAACGAGGCCACCGAGCGGGCCCGCGGCGAACGCCTGCTGGGCAAGCAGGCCATCACCGACGCCGAGGCGGATCGCCTGCGCAGCGGCGCCCAGGCCTCGGCGGCGCGGTCCGCGGCCGCCGACGCGCGGCTGGCGGTGGTGCGCGAGGGGACGCGCGGCGAGATGAAGCGGGCGGCGATGGCCGAGGTGGCCGGGCTGCAGGCCGAGCTGGAAGAGACGCGCCTGCTGTGGGCACAGATGGAGATCCGCGCCCCCACCGACGGGGTGATCCTGCGCCGCCACGCCGAGATCGGCGAGCAGGTCTCGCTGGTGCCGCCGACGGTGGTGCTGAGCATGGCCAACCTGGACAAGCTGCAGGTGCGCGCCGAGGTCGACGAGGAAGACATCGCCCGCATCGGCGTCAATCAGACTGGGTTCGTGCGCGTCGACGCCTATGGCGAGCGTCGCTTTCCAGGAAAGGTCGTGCGGGTGATGGGAGACCTCGGTCGAAAAGCGCTCCGCAATGACGATCCGAAGGCGCGCGTGGACACCCGCGTGCTGGAGGTGATCTTCGTTTTCGACACCACCCCTACCCTGCCCCTGGGCCTGCGTGTCGACCTGCATCTGCCCGTTCCGTCGAGGAGGCCTGGCTGACGCGCGGCTGACGCCAGCTTGGCCCAAGTCATCACCGCCGGCCCGGCCGCTGTAACAAGGAGAACTGCGTGATTCCGTTTTTAACTGCCAATCGCCGCGCGCGCCGGTCGCTGCCGGGCGGTCCCGTCGTGGCGTTCGCCATCGCGGCGGCGGTCGCTGTGCTGGCGACGCCTGGGGCGCTGTGGGCGCAGACCATGTTGACCGCGGACGAGGTGGCGCGGCGCGCGGTGGCCAGCAGCGCGGTGCTGGCGGCGCGGCGCGCCGACGTCGACGCAGCCGCGGCCGCCGTGACCGAGGCGCGGGTGGCGTTGTTCCCGCGCCTGGTGGGCAGCGCGCGTTACGCACGCCTGTCTCCCATCACCTCGCCGACCATCGGCAACGTCGTGGTGACGCCCGAGGCGGGAGACATCTCGCAGCAGAACTTTCCCACGTCGGTGGCCATTCGCTTTCCCATGCTGCAGGATCAGACCGTCTTCACCGCCGCGGCGTCGCTGCCGGTGTCCGATTATTTCTTGCGACTTCCCCACACCACCACCGCCGCGGCCGAACAGGCGGCAGCCGCCCAGGCCAGCTGGCGGGCCGCCGAGACCCGCGTCGCCGGCGACGCGCGCATCCTTTATTACGAGTGGGCGCGGGCCCGACTGCAGCATGATGTGGCGGCCAGCGCCCGCGAACAGACGCGCGCGCATCTGACCAACGTCAAAGGACGCCGCGACGTGGGCGGTTCCACCAACGCGGACGTGCTGCGCGTGGAATCGCAGCTGGCGGCCGCCGACCTGCTGGCGCTGCGCACGGCCAACCTGGCTGACCTGCTGGAAGACCAGCTGCGCACGGCCCTGCACGACAGCGACCGCCAGCCGTACGTCGTCGGCAATGACCTGGACGTGGCGGTGCCGGCGGCGTCAGCGGCGCCTGACAGCGACGCCGCCTTCCAGCGCGCCCTGGATCGGCGCGCCGAGCTGACGGCGCTGGCCCACGCCAGCGACAGCGAGCGCGCCCAGGGTCGGGCCACGCGGGCCCTGCTGTTGCCGCGGCTGGAGGTCAGCGGCGTGCTGCTGTCGGCGAATCCGAACCCCCGGTTTTTTCCCCAAGAAGATCGGTTCCACACCACCTGGGAGGTGGGCGCTTCCCTGGTCTTCTCGCCCAATGATCTGGCCACCGGGCTGGCCGTGGCCCGGCGCCACCGCGCCCGCGCCGCCGCCACCGAGGCCGAACGGCAAAGCCTGGCCGAGGCCATCCGCGTCGAGGTGATGGCCGCCGCGCGCGCCCAGCAAGAATCGGCCGCTGTGCTGGCCACGACGGCGCGCGGCCTGGCCGCCGCCGAGGAGTCGCACCGCGTGCGCCAGGCGCTGTTCGCCGAGGGGCGGGCCACCAGCGTCGAGCTGACCGACGCCGAGACCGATGTGGTGCGCGCGCGCCTGGCGGCCGTCGACGCCCGCATCGACGCCGGGCTGGCCCGCGTGCGGCTGCAGCGAGCCACCGGAGAGACGCCATGATCTTCGATCGCGGCAAGCTGACCGCCGGGTACCGGCCGCTCAGCCAGATCTCGGCGGCGGACATCCAGGCCATGCACACGTTGTTCTCCGGATTTTATGAGAACGCCGACGCGGCCACCTTCCTGCGCGATCTGTCCCGCAAGGACGGCGCGGTGCTGGTTCGCGAACGCGCCACCGGCGCCATCCGCGGCTTTACCACCGTCATGAAGGTGCCGCTGTGGGACGGCCAGCAGGACGCCATCGGCGTGTTCAGCGGCGACACGATTCTGGATCCCGCCTGCTGGGGCGACCGCACATTGAAAGACGGGTTCACCCGCTATCTGTTGCAATTGTGGTTTCGCTCGCTGGGCGTGCCGCTTTACTGGCTGCTGATCTCCAAGGGCTACAAGACGTACATGCTGCTGGCGAAAAACTTCGCCAACTATTACCCGCGCCACGACCGCCCCAACGATCCCAAGCTGCAGCGCCTGGCGCAGGCGTATTCGCAAAAGCTGTTCCCGGGAAAGTACGATCCCGATCGCGGAATCCTGGACTTTGGCGAAGGCTCGCAACGCCTGCGCGAGGACGTCGCGCCCATCACGCCGGCCATGCGCCTGCACAACCCCGTCATCAACTATTTCGAACGCTGCAATCCCGGCTGGCGCCAGGGGCACGAGCTGCCGTGCGTGGCCGAGATCTCGATCTCGCTGCTGAAACCGTATCTGCGCAAGGAGCAGCGCAAGGCGAACAGCGGCACCGCGGCGCCGCCTGTCGCCGAGCCGTCGGTGAACGACGACGAGACCGTCGACCTGCAGCAGAGCGGATCGGAGTGACCGCCCCTTCATGAGATCGTCTCTGCAGAGGGGCGCCGCCGCGCAGGCACGCCGCCTCTCGCACCGCGCGGCGGTGCTGGCCTGCGCCGGTTCAGCGCGGCAATTCGATCGCGCGCTGGCCGATGTCCAGGGCGCGCAGGTCAAGCGGCTGCGCGCTGTCCTGCGTGCGGTGGCCGGCAGCGCCCAGGCCCACCGCCTGGGCCTGGACCCGACGATGAGCCCGGAGACGTTTCGAGCGCGGGTTGGCGAGACCAGCTATCCCGACCTGGCCGACGCCATCGAGCAGCAGCGCCGCGGCGCGCCCGCCCAGCTGACCGGCGCCCACTGTCAGCGCTATCAACCGACCAGCGGCTCCAGCAGCAGCATGAAATGGATCCCCTACACCGCCGGCTTTCTGGCCGAGCTGGACGCGGCCATCTCGCCCTGGGGCTTTGACCTTTACCGGCAGGCGCCGCCCATCGCCCGCGGCCGTCATTACTGGTCGCTGTCGTGGATGCCCACCAACCTGCGCGCCGCCACCGCCGCCAACGTGAACGACGATCGGGGCTTGCTGTCGTGGTCGAAACGTCTCTTCTCGGCGATGACGGCGCCGGTACCGCCCTGGGTGGCGACCACGTCTTCGTCGGATGATTCGCTGTTCGCCACCTTGTGCTTTCTGGCCGCCGCCGATGATCTGACGCTGATCTCTGTCTGGAGCCCCACCTTCGCCCTCAACCTGCTGGAGCGTCTGGGCACCCAGCGCGACGCTATCGTCGCCGTTCTCGACGAGGGCCGCTGGGACGACGAGCACCGCCACCTGCCCGGGCGCCCGCCGCGGTCGCTGCGTGCCGCCCAGCTTTTGCGCGGATGGGACGGCCGCCTCGATCCCAATTTCTTCGCCGAGCTGTGGCCCATGTTGTCGCTGGTCAGCGCCTGGGACACGTCGACGTCGTCGCGCTGGGCGGCGCGCCTGGCCCAGCTGCTGCCGCACGCCGCCTTTCAGGGAAAAGGTCTGTGGGCCACCGAAGGGGCGGTCACCATCCCTTACCGCAGTCAATATCCGCTGGCCCTGCGCAGTCACTATTACGAGTTCGTCGACCTCAGCGACGACAAGCCGTATTTTTCTTGGCAGCTGCGCGCCGGCCAGATCGTCCGTCCCTTGCTGACCACCAGCGGCGGGCTCTTGCGCTATGGCCTCAAGGACCGGCTGGCGGTGCGTGGCTTTCTGGCCAGCACGCCCTGCTTCGAATTTCTGGATCGCATCGACGACGTGGACATGGTCGGCGAAAAGATGAGCCCGGAAGCGGCTCGCACCGCCCTGGACGCCATCGCCGGTGACGACACCTGCCGCCCGTTGACCCTGCTGGCGGTGACGCCCTGCCGCCTGGACGGTGACGACGCTGGCGACGGCGCCGCCGACAAGCCCGGCTACGTGGCCCTGTGCGAAGGCCCGACGGCGGCCGTCGACCAGCGGCGGGGTGATCTGCTGGATGATTCGTTGCGGGCCGCCTTTCATTACAACCTGGCCCGGGATCTGGGGCAGCTGGCGCCGGCCCGCGTCCTCACCGTCGCCGACGCCCGGCGCCTGTATCAGGAGATCGGCGAGGCGCGCGGCATGGTGGTGGGAAACATCAAACCGGAGGCGCTGCTGTTGTGCGACGATGCGCGGTCGGCGGCGCTCATCCGTCGGCGCATCGGCGACAGGACCCAACCATGAATCTGGCCAGCTACTTCGCTCGTTATCCCAACGTCCGCTTCGCCGGGCCGGCGGACAACGAACGAATCCTGTCTTTCTATCGCCAGCTCAGCATGCAGGGCGGAACCTTCAACATCCTGTTCGTCAAGGACCCCGACTACTTCCGCTTTCAACGTTATGAAAGCGCGGTGTCGGCGGTGGGCCTGGTCCAGGATGACGACGGCAACATGGAGGGCATGTTCACCTTCTCGGTGCGCCCCTGTTACGTCGACGGGCGGCGCGAGAGCGTGGTCCACGTCTCGGACCTGCGCTTCAAACGCAGCCGCGAGCGCAAGAGCAAGTTCGAATGGAAGGCGGTGGCCCGCGACCTGTGCGAAGACGGCCACACCATCGACGAGTTCGCCGGGGCGCGCTTCCTGCTGGGCTCGTTCGTCATGGCCAACGACCGCGCCCGCAAGGCCATCGCTTCGCAGAAGGCACCCTTCGACATCAGCCCCATCGCCAACTACAAGATGGTCAGCCTGTTTGCCCGCAAACCTTTCAAGTGGGCGGGCTGGACCCGGTCCAAGGGCGACTTTCGCCCGACCATCACCCGGGGCAGCGCCGCCGACCGCGAAGAGCTGCGCGCGTTCCTGGACAAGCAGAATCGCCGGCGCGCGCTGGGCTATGTCTTCGAAGGTCCCACCGACGAGCTGTCCCGACGCCTGGGCGCGTGGGATGGCTTCGCGCTGGAGTCGTTCTTCATCGCCCGCAACGACGGCGGTCAAATCGTCGGTTGCTTCGCCCCCTGGGACCTGTC
>JAXDMH010000569.1:0-3328 GCA_034666225.1 Myxococcales bacterium | reverse complement strand
CTGCACGATACGGGCGCCGTCATCCTGCTGCCCCAGCCAGATGTCCAGGGCCTTGCCGGTCTTCTTGTTGATGACCTTGTAGTACCCGCCGTCGGTGGTGGTGATGAACCACTTCTGGTTGTCGGTGTTGCCAAAGTCCCACTGCTGGATGTCCGTGCCGTTGTTCCACAGCGCCTCGACGGCGACGTCCAGGCACTTGCCGCTGTTCTGCGAGCAGATCTTGTAGGGCGTGTTCGGATCAAACTTCGGCGCGTTCTGACGCCACACGGTGATGGGAATGTTGTAACCCTTGCACGACTTGTAGCCGTCGTTCTGGTTGGGCGAGGCGGCGGCCGTGCAGTTGTTATTGCACTGGGCGTCCTTGCCGAACGGGTTGGTGTAAGGCGCGTTGACCTGGTACGCACCGAGGCGGCCGGGGACCACCGAGCGATCCCAGGCGGGACCGTTGCAGTAAAACGCATCCACTTTTCCGGTGCTGGTGTTGGGGGCGAAGATGTTGCCGAAGTACGTGCCTTCCTGGTTGGGGTACTGCCCGCTTTGACCCCAGCCTACGGCGCTGATGGGCGAGTCCAGCCACAACGGAATGTGCACGCCCGCGGTGTTCACGTGCGCCATCATGCAAGCCGAGATCGCCTGCTGGCAGTTCGTGTCGCACGCGCCGGTTTCCCAGCCGGGGCCGACGCCGATGCTGCCCTGATAGGTGTACCAGGCGTTGTACTGATCCTGCTTCTTGATGCTGTGTCCAGCCGGCAGCGCGCACTTGACCAGGTACGACGTGGTGATACGCCCGTCGAAGGTGCTCATCAGGCCGTTGTAGCTGGACAGGCCGTTGTAGCTGGACAGGCCGTTATACGTGTTGAGACCGTTGTGCGAGTTCAGCCCGTTGTAGCTGGTCAGGCCGTTGATGTCCGGCATGCCGTTCTCTGTGGCCGTCGCGGCGCCTTCTTGGCTGCTGGTGTCCGTGACGGTGGACTCGCTGCAACCGGCCGCCGCCCAGATGGTCAAAAGAGATGCTGGAAGTGCCATTCGGATTTTCATGACTCGCCTCTGAGCCATGTAAAAGCAGTAATGGGGCCAACTATTTTATCCTAGGTATTCATTCAAGTGCCTGTAACTACGAGGTAGTCGTCGCAGCGACATGTTTCCTGGCAGGCAACGACTGTTGGATCAAAAGCAACGCTCTTCGGAACAGTCTTGCGGTCGGCCCGGCGTTCTGAGGGTGGCTGGCAAAATCCCAGATTCGAAATCGTGTATCGTGAACGGCAGTGGAATCCGGGCAAATTCTGGTCGTCGATGACGATGACGCCATCCGCGAGACCATCGCCGAGGTCCTCGAACTCGAGAACTTTGTGGTGAAGGTGGCCCGCAATGGTCGTGAAGGCCTGACGCTCATCCGGGGCGGTTTGCGTCCCCGCCTGATCCTGCTGGATTTGATGATGCCCGTGATGAACGGCTGGGACTTCGCCCGCGAACTGGCCGCGGATCCAGCCCTGGCCGACATTCCTATCTGCGTCCTGACAGCGACGGGCCCGACCCAGCCGGCTCCCAGTGAAGTGGTCGCCACTATCCGGAAGCCAGTCCATCTCGACCGCCTGCTGGAGGTCGTCAGGCAGCACTGCTAGCGTTGGTCAGCGAGCGTCGTGAGCGAACAGTGGTGCATCGCCGCATTGCAGGTGGCGCCCATGCTCATGCACCAGCAGTCGGCGTCGGCGGCGCAGGTGCCGGGATCGTGGGTGTTGGCCAGGACGCAGGCGTGGGGTGTGGCGGCCGCGCTGCAGACGTGGCCGTCTCGACTCTCCCGCTTGCGGGTCCGGTGTGCATACTGGCCGAGCGGCCGTCAGGCGTCGGCGTCGCTGGGCCAGGGTAACGAGGCGTACCTGGCCAGCAGGTCGGCGGGGTTGTCGAAGATGGCGGCGGCGGTGGGAAAATCGGGGTCGTTCCAGCCGCCACAGCGGACGGCCACGAACCGCACGCCGGCCCGGTGAGCGGCCTCGGCGTCATAGGGCGTGTCGCCGACCATCAGAACTTCGTCGGGGCGGCGGCGCAGGCGATGCAACGCCGCCAGGACCACGTCAGGGTCGGGCTTGGACGACTGCGCGTCGTCGGCCGAGGTTTTGGTTTCGATCAGATCGCGTACGCCGGCGATCTCCAGCAGCGCATCCAGCTCGCGCTTCTCGGCCGAGCTGGCCACGGCCACGCCGACGCCGTCATCCAGCAGCCGCTGGACAAGGGTGGGCACCGCGCCGAAGGCGCGCACCGAGGTGATCTGTTCGTTCAAGAACAGCGCCTGCCGGGTGCGGGTGATCTGCTTGCCTTTCGGGCTGTCCGCCTGGATGCCCAGCAGGGTGGGCAGCAGCTTGTCCGCGCCCATGCCGATCAGGGAACGCACCTGCGGGAACGTGACCGCGAAACCAGCCAGCTGGCAGGCCTTCACCCAGGCGTGGGCATGGGCGTCGTTGCTGTCGACCAGCGTCCCGTCGACGTCCAGGATGATTCCGCGCGCCATCACCCAAACGTAAGGACTCCACGCCCGAGGGCGAGGCCAGCCGGCAGACCAGGCAGCTGAAGAACCTCAGTTGTTTTCGGCAGCAGTTTCGGCGGCGGCGCCAGCCACCACCTCGGCGTCGCGGTTGGACAGACGGGCCTGTCCCAGCAGCATGTCGCGGATGATCTCGGCCTGCTGATTCTGGGCCTGCGCCTTCTCCGCCAGGCGCTCGCGCAAACACGCCGGCGCCGCATCGCCCAATCGCTCGGCCATCGACGCGCTTTCTTGTAACGCCCGCACCGCTGCCCACAGCGCCCGCTCCAGCTCTTCCGCTTGCTCGGCGGCCATGCTCCCCAGCGAGAAGGCATGACCGACGTGACAGCGAAAATACGAGAAGTCACCAACCTTCGCCGCGGTCATATGCCCCTGGCACAGCGGGCAGGGGATCTCGACCGGGGCACCCAGCTCTTCGCCCTCTATGACGGCCAGCTGGGGAATCGGGCGCTGCACCGGAATCGCCGGCTGCTTCACCAGCCGGGCGATCAGGTCCGGGATCTCCGCCAGCGGCACGACATGATCGACGGCGACATGGGCGATGGCGCTTCTCGGCATCTCGGGGACCGCCGCTGTCTCGGGCGACTGCACCACCGCGATGCCCCCGCGCGCCTTGATGGACAGAAGCCCGGCGGTGCCACAGTCCCGATACCCGGTAAGGACCACGCCGATCACGCGTGGGCCATAGGCCGTCGACGCGGTCCGGAAAAGCGCGTCCGCCGCCGGACGGTGGCCATTTTCTTTCGGCCCGCGCACCACCTGAACGTATCCGTCGCGCAATTGCAGATG
>JAXDMH010000568.1:0-6679 GCA_034666225.1 Myxococcales bacterium | reverse complement strand
AGGCGATCGAGCGCGTGCACAAGCTGCAGGGCGATGGCGCCATCTCCGACAAGGAGGTCGCCCAGGTGGAAGGGGATTTCAAGAAGGCCAGGTCCGACTATGCGCGGAGCACGGCCCAGCTGAAGGCGCTGGGCGTGGCGCCCGGTGAACCGGCCGTCAATGTTTCGCTGCGGTCGCAGATCCCCGGCATGGTGGTCGAACGCAACGTCCTGGCCGGCCAGGAAGTGCGCGCCGATCAGGCGATGCCGCTGTTGACCGTCAGCAGCCTGGACGCCGTCTGGGTGCTGGGCGACGTTTACGAACAGGACCTCAGCGCCATCGAGCCGGGCTCTGCCGTGACGGTGACCGTGCCGGCGTACCCGGGGCAAAAATTCGCGGGCACCGTCAAGCACATCGGCGACGTGGTCGACGCCACCACGCGCACGGTCAAGGTGCGCTGCCTGGTGACCAACCCGGACCACAAGCTGAAGCCCGAGATGTTCGCCAAGGTCCTGGTCGAGAACGGCGTCGGGCGGAAGTTCATCGCGGTTCCATCCAAAGCCGTCCTCAGCGACGGTGAATCGTCGGTGGTGGTGGTGGCCACCGAAGGAAACGTCTTTCGCGCCCGCAAGGTCGACGTCGGCTCCGACGTCGACGGCTGGGTGCGGATCCTGGCCGGGCTGACGGCCGGCGAGAAGATCGTGACCGACGGCGCGATCTTCATGAAGAAGGAAGTCGACCGCCGCTGACGGGCGCCATCCGTCGTATTCTGCGGCCATGACGATGACGGCTGCCCCGACGCCTCCTCGTCGCCGTGTCTTCGTCATTCGAGGGCTGGCGGTCCTGGGATTGGTGCTGGTGGTCGGCTTGATCATCGGGCAGCGCCTGCGCCGGGCAGAACGCGCCCAGGACCTGGTGATCGTCGAGGGCATTCGCAAGGTCTGCAAGCTGTCGACGATGGAGGTTGCGCTGGCCGATTACGCGCGCCGTACGGTGCCCAAGACCGTCGATCTGCCGTTCACGAACGAGCCCGAGGCGTACCTGTTCTATGCGGGCGTCGTGTCGGCGGGTTTTGACGTGTGCGACGAGCCGACGCGCGTCGACGTCGACCACAGCGCGAAGGTTGTGCGCGTCGCGCTGCCGCCGGCGCGGATCCTGTCGCTGGACATCAAGCGCTTCGAGACCATCAACGAGCGCTCCGGGTTCTTGAACGCCATCGCGCCCAGCGATCGCAACCGCTGGTACCAGGACGCGCGCGAAGGGCTGACGACGGCGGCCCTGGGGCAGGGCGTTCTGCCGCGGGCCGAGGCGCACGCGCGCGAGTTGCTGGGCGACTTTGTGTCGCGCTGGGGCTATCGCCTCGAACTCACGGTGGGCGAGCCGGGCAGCGCCCCGTTGAGGTAAGGTCGCGGCCATTCCGATACCTCGAAGGGCCTCGGGGGAGGACCGGAAGGCGCGGCCGTTGCACTTCAGTCGGGAAGCAACCTCACGATCTGCGCCTCGCCCGCAGCGCCTTGGCGGCGGCGGATCCCTCGAAGCCGGGCGATCTCCGATCGTCGCGGGTCGATCGTCCGAGCACATTGTATTCTTCGGGCCGCGCCGTGCGGTCCTCGCCCAAGGCCGCGCGAGGCGTTGGCCAATGACGGGCTAAACCTGGGCGGACTTGGGCTGCGGTCCGCTCTATTCGGACGCCGGGCAAAGACAAAACCTTCAAGATCCCTGCGACGAGGTACCAAGGCGGCCTCGTCTTCGACAGCGGCGTAGCTGGACCGCGGCCATCGACAGAATGAAGAGAACGGCGCCGGGGACTGGCATGACATCGGGCGCGTCTTAGCCGCGATCGACAATTTCTTGAGAATGGCGGTCTTCATCAATCGCTGTGGCATGCAGTCCCGATACGCATTCAGAGCGCCACGACGTGACGCGGGGCCTTGCGAGGATTCTCCCGCCTTGGGCGCGACACGATCGGGGCAACGGTGTCAGGGAACGGCGCGAATCGCTCGATGATGGTCAACGCGTGCCGGATCCCACATCATCAGTCCCCATGCCCGAGATGTCCGAACGACGCCGGGGAACGTTGTACGCCATCGCGGCGTACGGCATGTGGGGGCTGTTTCCGCTTTACTGGCCGCTGCTGAAGCCAGCCGGGGCGCTGGAGATCCTGGCCCACCGGATCGTCTGGTCGCTGGCGACGGTGGTCGTCATACTGGCCGCCCGTCACCAGTGGGCGTGGATCCCGGCGCTGCTCCGCAATCCCCGGAAGGTGGGGTTGCTGACGCTGGCGGCGGCCCTGGTCTCGGTCAACTGGGGTGTCTATATCTACGCGGTCAACAGCGCCCAGGTCGTCGAGAGCGCGCTGGGATATTTCATCAACCCGCTGGTCAGCGTTCTGCTGGGCGTGTTCGTGTTTCGCGAGCGGCTGCGCCCCTGGCAGTGGGTGGCCACCGCGTTTGCGGCGGTGGCGGTGGTGGTGTTGACCGTCAATCACGGCCGCCCGCCCTGGATCGCCCTCGTGCTGGCGGGCAGCTTCGCCACATATGGTTTGGTAAAGAAGACGGCCCAGGTGGGCGCGCTGGAGAGCCTGACCATCGAGACCGTGGCGCTGTTTCTGCCGGCGCTGATTTACCTTGGGCGCTTGCACCAGCGGGGCGACGATTCGTTTGTGGGTCACGGCGGCGCCCACGTCCTTTTGCTGATCGGCAGCGGGGTGATCACCGCCTTGCCCTTGCTGTGCTTCACCGCGGCGGCCCTGCGCATTCCGCTGACCGCCATCGGCCTGCTGCAATACATCGCCCCGACGCTGCAGTTTCTTTGCGGCGTGCTGGTCACCCACGAGACCATGCCGCCGGCGCGCTGGGCTGGGTTTTCGCTGGTCTGGGTGGCGCTGGCGATATTTGCCTGGGACGGGCTGCGGACCGCATCCTTTTGGCCGGGTCGGTCGTCGTCTTTGCGGGAGGAACAGCCATGAGAACAGTCCTGGTCCGATACAAGACAGCGCCGGCGCACGCCGCCACGAATGAAGCCCTGGTGCACGCCGTGTTCGACGAGCTGCGCGCCCGAACGCCGGAAGGGATTCGCTATGCGACGTACCGGCTGGAGGACGGCGTGTCGTTCGTTCACCTGGCCACACTGGCGTCGGCGTCGGCGGAGGACAACCCGCTGACCAGCCTGCCGTCGTTCAAGGCCTTTCAGGCCGAACTGAAGAGCCGCTGCGTGGAGCCGCCGGTGGTCACCACTTTGCTGGCGGTGGATTCCTACGGCCCGGTCGGGTCAGGATGGGCGTCATGAGCAAGGCGAAGGGCGCCGGAACCAAGGACAGCCCGTGGGAGCTGAAGACGCCGCCCGGCACGTCCGACTACCAGGCCTACCGGGACGAGGCGGCCGACCCGCCGGCGCTGGTCGTCCAGGTCGGCAAGACGCAGCTGCGCTATCACCTGCGCTGCATCGAGGATCTGCACGCCATGCTGACCAAGAACGGCGACTGGGTCTTGCTGGGCAGCGCCGACGAGCAAAAGCCGGCCGCCGAAGGCACCGTCGAGGGATGGGGCCGCGCCAGCAGCAATCCGGTCAAGGGCTGGTACGGCCTGAAGAAAGGTCTGCGCGGGCGCTTCGGCATGTACGTGCCGCCCGTCCTGGAGGCGCTGGGCCTGGCCGAGGTCGAGCACAACCCGAAGAACAACCGGATGCGCGCCCTGGCGAAGAAGAAATAGTGGGCGCCGAAACCCCCAGCGCCCTGGTCGCCGCCCGCGAAGAATTCTTGGCGCTGGTGGACGGGGTTCGCCCCGAGCTGCACCGCTATTGCGCGCGTCTGACCGGTTCGGTGATCGAGGGTGAAGACATCGTGCAGGACACCCTGGCCAAGGCGTTCTATGCCTTGAGTCAGTCGGCCGAGGTGCCGCCGCTGCGTCCCTGGCTGTTCCGCATCGCGCACAACGCGGCCCTGGATTTTTTGAAGAGCCACGGCACGAAGTACACCGAGGCGACGGCCGAGACAGGGGAAATGACCGGCTTCGATGACAAGCCTGATCCCGCGGTGGTGCGGGCGGCGCTGGCCCGTTTTCTGTCACTGCCCATCACCCAGCGCAGCGCGGTCATCTTGAAGGACGTCCTCGGCCATTCTCTCGAGGAGACGGCCGAGACCATGGGCACGACCGTCATGGCCGTGAAGGCCGCGCTGGTGCGCGGGCGGGGGAACCTGGTGCAGCAAGAACGCGAGGAAAAGCAGATCGCGGCAGAGACGCGCGCCGCGCTGGACCGGTACGCTCGCCTCTTCAACGCCCGCGACTGGGACGGCGTGCGGGCCATGGTCGGCGACGATTGTCGGCTGGATCTGGTCTCGAAGTCGCAGCGTCGTGGCAAGCAGGTCGGGATGTACTTTGGCAACTATGAAAAAGCATCGGTCCGGCTGCGCGTCGTTCGCCTGGACGGTCAGCTGGCGCTGGCGGCGTACGTGGCGGGCGCGGAGGCGCCGGCCTACTTTGTGCTGCTGGAGGTCGAGGGCGGACGCGTGACGTTGATCCGCGACTTCCGTTACGTGCCGTACATCGCCGCCGAGGCGGAGTACCAGCTGCTGGAGGCATAGGCTCGTCGGCGCAGCGGCGCGTCGGCGCGTCGGCGCCTCAATCCGGCGGGCAGTACTTCTGGATCACCGCCAGCAGCGCTCGCAGGTTCAGCGGCTTCGGGATGTGGCTGGTGACCTTCAGCTCCTTGGCCATATCGGCGCTGTCCCGCAGCGCCGAGACGATGACCACGGGAATGGCGGACAGCGTCGGATCGCGGAGCTGTTCTTCCCTGAACATCTTGCCGTCCATGACCGGCATCATCAGGTCGAGGATGATCAGGCAGGGGCGCACGTCGGGGGTTCCCAGTTTGCTCAGCGCCTGGCGACCGTCGCCGGCGCCCACGGGCTGGTATCCGTGGTCTTCCAGAAAATCCATCAGGCTCTCTCGAATGTCGTCGTCGTCGTCGACGACGAGAACTTGATGGTTGGACATCTAAAACGCCGCGCTGGTCGCAGAGAGCTCGCTGGTCGGTGACGGTTGGATGGGCAAGCGGATCGTGAAGGACGCCCCGCCGTCCGCCATGTTTCGCGCCGTGATCGAACCGCCCTGAACCTCGACGATCTGGCGGGCGACATAAAGGCCCAACCCCAGCCCGCCATAGTGTCGGACGGGGGAGGCCCGCTCGAAACGGGCGAAGATCCGCTCCAGGTCCCCTTCCGGGATGCCGGGCCCTCGGTCGGCGATCTCGATGACGGCGTCGCCCTCGTCGACCGACAGCGAGACCCTGATGGGAGCGCCGGCCCCGTACTTGAGGGCGTTCGACAGGACATTCATGACCACCTGGTCGACGCGCAAGCGATCCCACGACCCCAGGATCGTCCCGGTCGTGGAAAACAAGATGTCGCAGCGGGCCTTGGCCGCCGCGCCGCACAGGCTGTCGATCACCAGGGAGACGGTCTCGGACAGGTCCATCTGCTCCGGCTTCAGGACCAGCCGCCCGGTGGCGATGCGGGAGACATCCAGCAGCGATTCGACCAGCGCCGCCAGTCGCTCTGCGTTCCGGACGGCGCGCTCGTACCGCTTGATCACTCTTTCGTCTCTCTCGTCATGCCCGTTGTGTTGGCCGCGTTTGTCGCCTTGGTCGCCTGCCCGTTCCTGCCAGCTGTGCAGCTCGATCTGCAGAGCGGTCAGCGGCGTCTTCAGCTCGTGCGAGGCAATGGACAGGAATTCGTCCCGCAGCCGGACGGCCTCTTCCGCGCGGACGCGATACAGTCGTTCATCGTCCAGACGAACACGCTCGGTCAGATCCCGCGTCACCTTGGCAAAGCCCAGCAGTTGGCCCGAGGGGTTGCGGATCGCGGTGAGGACCACGCTGGCCCAGAACTTGGTGCCGTCCTTGCGTAGGCGCCAGCCTTCTTCCTCCGTGCGGCCATCACGGGTGGCGGCTTCCAGTTCCTGCTCACACCTGCCGGCGCTGACCTCCTCTTCCAGACGAAAACACGAAAAATGGTGTCCGATGATGTCGTCGGCCGAGTAACCCTTCAGCCGCTCGGCGCCGCTGTTCCAGGTCATGACGTGGCCCTTCGGGTCCAGCATGAAGATCGCATAGTCTTCCACCGAATCGACCAGCAACCGAAAACGCTGCTCGCTGCGGCGAAGGTCGTCTTCCCGTCGGCGCCGTTCCTCCTCGGCGTTGCGCCGCTCGGTCAGGTCGCGCGTGACCTTGGCAAAGCCGGAGATCTCGCCGCAGTCGTCGCGCAGGGCGGTGATGACGACGTCGGCCCAGAAATGGGTGCCGTCCTTCCGGACGCGCCACCCTTCATCCTCGACCCGGCCGCTCCTCACAGCCTCGGCCAGCAATTCGCTGGGATGTCCGCTCGCCTGATCCTCCGGCGTGTAAAAAGCGCTGAGATGGCGACCGATGATCTCGCTGGGGGCATAGCCCTTGATGATCTCCGCGCCCGCGTTCCAGGTTTGCACCCGCCCGCTGCGGTCCAGCATGAAGATCGCATAGTCCCTGACGCTCTCGACCAGCAACTGGAACTGATCCGTGTTGTGCGCCGAGCGCTGCGGGCGCGTGATCTCGCGCCGACGCGCGGCCTGCCGCGTTTGGGTCACTGGACGCCGCCTTCCTGTATTCCCCGGGGCAAGACGACGGTGAACAGAGTGCCCGTCGAATCATCCGACCGGACCGCGAT
>JAXDMH010000567.1:0-4768 GCA_034666225.1 Myxococcales bacterium | reverse complement strand
CCGTCGTCGCGCTGGGCGTCCCGCGACGCGCGCTGTGCGTGGAGACCATCGACTACGATTTTGCGCTGCTGGCGCCGGTCATCGACGCGCTGGAGCTGTCGGTGGCCCTGGACGTGGGCCACCAGCTTCGCGACGGGCGCGACGAGCTGGCCCTTGTCGACCGCTGGCTCCCGCGCACCGGCGCCATCCAGTGGCACGGCGTCGAACCGGGCGGCCGTGACCATCGTTCGCTGGTCCACTATCCGCGCGCCCGGGCGTTGTCGCTGCTGCGTGTGCTGCGCCGGTCGGCTTTCGCCGGCGTGCTGACCCTCGAGGTTTTCCGCGAAGATGATCTGCGCTCCTCGCTGGCGACGTACGCAGAGCTGACGGCCACGCTGGACGGCGCCGCGCCCGAAGGGACGGCCCCCTGATGTCCCGCGCGCGGCGTCCCCGCTTCGTGCTGGTGGGGGGCGGGGCCCGTTCGGGCAAGAGTCGCTTCGCCCTGGCGCTGGCCCAGCGTCTTGGCCGACGCCGAACCTTCGTGGCCACGGCCGAGGCCCTGGATCCTGAGATGCGCCAGCGCATCGACCGCCACCGCCAGGAACGGGGCGCCGCCTTCACCACCGTCGAGGAGCCGCTGGCCCTGCCCGAGGTGATCGCCGGCGTCACCGGGGCCGACGTGGTGGTGATCGATTGCTTGACGTTCTGGCTTTCCAATCTCCTCATGCGTGATGAAACGCCCGACCCGGCCCTGCGTCGCATCGCCGACCTGCGCGACGCCATCGCCGGCCGTCGCTGTCACGTCGTCCTGGTCAGCAACGAAGTGGGGATGGGCCTGGTCCCTGAAACGCCGCTCGGCCGCACGTTCCGCGATCTGACCGGCCACGCCCACCAGCAGCTGTCCGCCGACGCCGACGAGATCTACGCCGCGCTGCTGGGACAGATCCTGCGCCTGCGCCCTTCGCCGGTGCGGCTGTGTCGCCCGTCCGGCGCGGATCGATTACGCTAGCGCCGTGCAAGCCATCGTCGCCGCCTTCGCCTTCCTGACCCGCCTTCCCGTGGGCGGCAGCCGCGTGCGCGAAATTGATCTGGGACGGTCGGTGGCGGCGTTCCCCGCGGTGGGGCTGGTGCTGGGCCTGGCCTTGACCGGACTGTCGTTCGGCCTGCGAAACTTTCTGCCGCCGCTCTTGGTGGCGGTGTTCGCTGTGGCTCTGCTGGGCGCGCTCACCGGCGGGCTGCACCTGGACGGGTTCGCCGACGTGTTCGACGCGGTCGGCGGCGGGCGCGGGGATCGCGCGCGCATGCTCAGCATCATGCGCGACAGCCGCATCGGCGCGCACGGCGCGGCGGCGCTGGTCTTGTTGCTGATGACCAAGGTGCTTGCCGCCGGCCAGGCCGTCGCAGAGCGCGATCTGGTAGCGCTGCTGGCCTTTCCCGCCATCGCCCGCTGGACGGTGGTGCCGCTCATCGTGCTGTTCCCTTACGCGCGGCGCGAGGGGCTGGGACGGGCGTTCAGCGGCGAGGCGGGGCGCCCCCAGTTGGCCATCGCCGGCGCCATGACAGCGGTGATCGTGGCTGCCCTGGGCCTGCGTCTGCTGTTGCCGGCGCTGGCGGCGACCCTGGGCGTTTTCCTGCTGGGGCTGTGGATGCGACGCCGCCTGGGAGGTTTGACCGGCGACGTCTACGGCGCAGCCATCGAAATTGCGGAGGTCATCGTGCTCACGGTGATGGCAATTTTTCCGCCCGGGCGATAGGGTCTGGTCGCTCATGACGGAGACGGCCCCGATCGTCCACATTGAATTTCGCAGTTCTGACTTTGCCCGCTCGGCCGCGTTCTACGCCAAGGTGCTTGGCTGGCAGACGCAGCAGAATGCGTCGGCCACGTACATGAAGCTGGACGGCGCCGAGCAACCGTCGACCGGCTGGGTCAAATCCGACCTCAGTCAGTCGGCGGGCCCGCTGGCCTATCTGGCGGTCGACGACCTGTCGGCGACGCTGGGCGAGGTCAAAAAAGCCGGCGGCCGCGTCCTGGTCCCGCACCGGCCCTTCGCCGGCGGCGGCGAGATCGCCGTGTTCGCCGATCCCGACGGCAACGTCATCGGCCTGTGGGCGCGCAAGAAGGAAGGAGCCGCCGCGGCTTCGCCCTCGTCGTCCACGGCGGCCGGCAAGCCGGCCAAGGCGGAGAAATCCAGCAAGCCGGCCAAGGCCCCGGCCGCCGCCAAGCCGGCCAAGGCGGAGAAATCCGCCAAGCCGGTCAAAGCCGCCAAGCGCTGAAGCCGGCTGTCCTCACAGCCAGTGGCGCAGGCCGTAGGCCAGGCGTTCCAGCGCCCGGGTGAGCAGCGAGCGCCGGGCGAAGATCTCCGTGGTCAGCTCGACGCCCAGGGCGATCTCTGAATCCAGCATGGCCTCCACCTCGCTGGTGCAGGTCTGGTCCAGGACGTTCACCACAATCTCCAGATTGTAGGCCAGCGAGCGGTGGTCAAAGTTGTAGCTGCCGATCGACGCGAAGGCGCCATCGATGGCCATCGCCTTGGTGTGGATCAGCGCCGCGCTTTGCCAGATGCGCACGCCGGCCGCCAGCAGCCTGCCGAAGGTTGCGCGCGTCGCCATATCCAAAAGCCGAAAATCGCTGCGCGACGGCACGATGATGCGCACGGAGGTGCCCCGCGCCGCCGCCTGCCGAAGGGCGCTGATCACGCCGCGGTCGGGAACGAAGTACGGGTTGGCGATGTACACGCGCCTGCCGCTTTCGCGGATGGCGTGCAGGGCGGCGCGCCGGATGGCGAAACGATCCAGCAACTCGCGGTTCGAGATGACCACCACGCGCGTGTCGCCGGCGACTGGCAGCCTGGGCAGCGACGCGGGATCGACGCGGGCCTTCTTGCGCGCGCGCCGGTTCCACGTCAGCAGGAAGATCTCCTCCATCTGGCTGACGGCGGGACCTTCGATGCGGATGCCGGCGTCCGACCAACCGCCGCCGCCGTCGGACTTGGCCATCCATTCGTCGGAGATATTGAGACCGCCCGTGAAGGCGATCTGGCCGTCGCACACCAGCGTCTTGCGGTGATTGCGACGCAGCAGTTGCCAGAACCGCGGCCGCCAGAAGCGGTACCGGTGATAAGCCACCGTGTGCACGCCGCCTTCTTTGAGACGCTGGAAAAACGAGGCCGGGGTATCGCGGCAGCCGACGAAGTCGTACATCAAGTTGACGCGCACGCCGCGCTTGACGGCGGCCATCAACGCCTCGGCGAACCGGCGTCCGATCCGGTCATCGCTGAAGATGTACATCTCCAGCGAGATGCGGACGCGCGCCGCGTGGATGGCCGACAGCCACGCCGGGAAAATCTCGGCGCCTCCGCGCAGCAGCTTGACCGCGTTGCCTCGGATCAGCTCGCGCGGCTCCGAGACAAAGCGCTCGGGATCGGGGACCGCGGGCGCGGCGCTGGGCTCGGCAGAGGGAAGGCTCATTGTCGTGGTGATTGACCGGGCATCGGCGACCGCGTAAGTTCTGCCCCGCCGATGGGAAGAGAAGAGCATATCGAATTTCAGGGCCGGGTCATCGAGGTCCTTCCAGCCGGCAATTTTCGTATCGAACTCGAAAATGGTCATCAGGTGCTGGCGCATCTTGGCGGCAAACTCCGCAAGCACCGCATCCGCGTGGTCCTCGGGGACAAGGTTACGGTGGCCCTCACCCCGTACGATCCCACCCGAGGCATCGTCGTCTACCGCGGGTAGAGGCGTCGGGTTGGGGCTCGAAGTGGCGACGGCCGACGATCCGGCACGCTGGCGCGCGCGGAAGGGTGCTGCTGCCCCCTCCCGCGAACCCTCCCCACGCGACGAGAGTCGAGCGCGGATCTCGCGTGGCAGGCATGGTCTCCGGCGGGCAAAGCCCGCCTTCGATCCGATGATCGGCCGGGTTGTCTTCGTCGCGTTGATCGCGATCGCGGCCGAGGCGAATGCCGTCGGGCCGCCGAATGCGATCGTGCCGGGTGGGGGTGAGGCGGGGACGGTGGCGCCGCTTGTTGACCGCGTGAAGGCGGCGGTGGTGACGATTCAGAGCACGAAGATCATCCGCCGGCCGGCCATGGAGGATCCCTGGAGCCGGCTGATGCGCGAGCAGTTCGGGCTGGGGGCTCCGCCGCGAGCCACGCGCGAGCGGCAGGAGGCGCTGGGGTCGGGGTTCATCGTCGATCGCGGCGGGATCGTTCTCACCAACAACCATGTTGTGGCGGGCGCGGACGAGGTGCTGGTCAAGCTGGGGGACAATCGTCAGTTCAGCGCCAAGGTGCTGGGCAGCGATCCGGCCACCGACGTCGCCGTGGTCAAGCTGGACAAGCCGCCGCATGATCTGCAGGCCGTCACGCTGGGAGATTCGGACAAGGTGCGCGTGGGCGACTACGTGCTGGCCATCGGCAACCCGCTGGGGCTGGGGCAAACCGTGACGATGGGGATCGTCAGCGCCAAGAACCGCATCATCGGCGAAAAACTGGGCGACATCGATCCGCGCTATGAGGATTTCATCCAGACCGACGCCGCCATCAACCAGGGCAACTCGGGCGGGCCGCTGTTCAATTTTCGCGGCGAGGTCATCGGCATCAATTCGGCGATCATCAACCCCGGCGTGGCCATGAACGTCGGTTTCGCCATCCCCATCAACCTGGCGCGCCAGATCGGCGATCAGATCCGCGCGTCGGGGCGGGTGGCGCGCGGGTACCTGGGCGTGGGCGGTGAGGACTTCACCGTCGAACGCGCCGAAGAGCTGCACGTCACCTTCACCCCCGGCGCGCTG
>JAXDMH010000566.1:0-2705 GCA_034666225.1 Myxococcales bacterium | reverse complement strand
GGCGCTGACGGTGATCGCGGTGGCCGGCGCCGAGACCATCGTCGGTCTGGATGCGCCGGCGTTCGTTCCCGTGCCCAGCTGCCCGTCGGCGCCGCGGCCCCAGCACCAGAGTCGGCCGTCGCTGTCCACGGCGCAGCTGTGCGACGCGCCGGCGGCGATGGCGGTGGCGGTCAGCGCGCCTGCTGCGGTGGCGAGAGGAGCGCCCGAGGCCGATCGTCCCGTGGGGGCGCTGCCGATCATTCCCACGCCGACGCCGACGCCGTCGCCCAGCTGTCCGTCGTCGTTGCGGCCCCAGCAATGGACGGCGCCGTCGCTGGTCAGCGCGCAGGTGTGCGCCCCACCGGCGGCGACGTCGACGACGTTGGGGATGCCGCCGACGCTGGCGTCGCCCAGCTGTCCGCTGTCGTTGGCGCCCCAGCACGAGACTGTCTTGCTGGCAGCGATCGCGCAGGTGTGCCGATCGCCTGCAGAGACGCGCTGGCTGCCGGCGGCGGCGGGCAATCCGACAGTGGCGGGGATCGGGTTGTCGATCAGCGTGGCTGGTCCCAGCTGCCCGGCGTTGCCGCGGCCCCAGCAGAAGATGTCGTCGGCGGTGCGCGCGCAAGAGTGGTCGGTGCCGGCGGCCACCTGGATGGCGGCCAGGGGAATCTTTGTGGCCGCTGGAAGCGACCGATCGAGCGTGGTGTTGTCACCCAGCTGCCCGGCGCGGTTGCTGCCCCAGCACAGAAGGCCTGCCGTCGCGCCGTCGGAACCGATCCCCGTGGCGCAGCTGTGCGCGCCGCCAGCGGCCACGTCGGTGGCGGCGCTGACGCCGGCCACCCGCACCGGTGTGGTGCGCACGATGGCGCTGCCCAGGCCCAGCTGCCCGTCGCGGTTGTCGCCCCAGCACCAGAGGGTGCCGTCGTTCTTGCGCGCGCAGGTGAACGTTTCGCCGGCAGCGACGGAGACGCCACCCGTGAAGGTCGACACGGGGACGGGAACGCCCAGGCTGCCGGTGGTGCCTTCGCCCAGCTGGCCGCTGCGGTTGTTGCCCCAGCACCAGACGCCGCCGTTCTTGCGCAGGGCGCAGGTGTGGTGCGCGCCGGCGGCGACGTCGATGGGATCGTTGACCACGGCCACGCGCACGGGGCGCGGCTGGTTCGCGGCATCGCTGCCGGTGGTGCCCAGCTGTCCGGTGTCGTTGCTGCCCCAGCACCACAGGCCGTCGGCGCGCGTGGCGGCGCAGCTGTGGCCGGGGCTGGTGGCGACGGCGACGACGCTGGTCAATCCGACGGCGCGCACCGGGCGTGGTTGGTTGACGATGGTGCCGTCGCCCAGCTGACCCAGCGGGTTGTTGCCCCAGCACCAGACCGTCTGATCGTCGCGCAGAGCGCAGGCGTGTTGTCCACTGGCCGACAGGGTCACCACGCCGGTCAGCGCAAAGACTGTCACAGGGACTGCTTGCGGCGTTCCTGTGCCGTCGCCCAGCTGGCCGGCGCTGTTGTCGCCCCAGCACTGCACGCCGCCCGAGGCCAGCAGCGCGCAGGAAAAATCGCTGCCGGCCGCGACGTCGACGGCATCGGCGATCCCCGGAACGACGGCCGGCGGGCCTGTTGGCGCCAAGGGGCCGCCGCCCCAGCAGGCGACGGTTCCATCGCGCGCGACGGCGCAGGTGTGCTGCTGGCCGGTGGCGATGGCTTTGGCCGGCGGCAGATTGTTCACGGCGACGGGCGCCGAGCGCGGGGTCAGCGTGCCGTCGCCCAGCTGGCCGTGGTCGTTGCGCCCCCAGCACCCGACGCCGCCGTCCGCCAGCAGCAGGCAGGCGTGCGCGGCGCCGACGCGCAGGGCGGTCAGTGGATTGCCGGGACAGGCGTCCCCCACGCATTGATCGCTGAGCGTGGCGCCGGCGTGCTGGCGATAGCGTCGTCCCGATGGACAGACGGTGTCGGCCAGGCTGCAGCGCCCGTTCGCTTCGCAGAATCCGGCGGCGCCGCAGTCGTCGGCGGTGTGACAGATGAAATCGCCCGGGCCCAGACAGCCGTGCGTCGGCGCCACGGCCAGCGCCACCACGAAATTCAGAGTGCGGCGCAGGCCGGTCAAAACTGACCTTGCAGCAGCAGGCCGCGATATCCCGGCGCGACGGTCCCGCCGATCAGGGTCGCGCTGGACGTCGACGTCGCTGTCGGCAGGCTGTGATAGCGATAGATGGCGGTGCCGGTCAGCAGCGCGCCCGAGGTGAGGCCGACGACGCCGATGTTCCAGCGCCTTTCTATGGTGGCGCGCTGGCGGTTGTAGTCGTCATACGTTGTCGCGTTGTTGCTGGCGGTCAGCGACCCGATCAGAAAACCCGCGCCGACGCCGAGACCGATGACGCCCGCGCCCAGCAGCGCGCCACCGAGCGGATCGCGGTACCGCGCCTGGAGCGGCGGCGGAGCGGGCGCCGGCGGGGCAGGGGGCGGCACAGTCGGGGACGGCCCGGCGGATCCGGCGGGCGGCGTTGGCGTTGCGGTCGCCATTTGTTGCGCGCAGCGGGCCAGGCCGACCTGCGCGGCGGACGCTTGCAGCGCGGAGGGCTCGGTGGCCAGGAAACGCTGGTACAGGGGAACGGCGCGCTGGCAGTCGCCGGCCAGGCGCTGGGCTTGCGCTTCGGCGAACAAGAACTCCCGCCGCGGATCCAGGGCATAGCCCGCCTCCAGCTCTTGAATGGCGGCGGGGTATTTCTTGGC
>JAXDMH010000565.1:0-6345 GCA_034666225.1 Myxococcales bacterium | reverse complement strand
GGGCGAGCCGCTGCGGATCCTTTACCTGACCACGCAGGAGATCGATCTCGAGCTGCCGCCGCCCCAGCGCGCCGCCGTCTTCACGTCGCTGCTGGACGCCCTGTACGAAAGCCGCCTGCCCGACGATTTCCACATGGTGGCGTTGTGCGACTACAGCAACGAAAGTTTTCTCCCCCAGGTGGCGCCTCACTATTTCACGATGACCACCGACACCATGCTCTACCAGCTGCACCTGCCGGGCGCGGCCAAGGTCATTCGCGAACAGGACCTGACCTGCCACGTCGGCCACGAGATGTGTTTGACCTGACCTGACCTGACCTGACCTGACCTGACCGTGAGCGTAAGCGAGAAGCGTATTTGCCAGCCGGCGCGCAGTCGTGATGAAATGTCGCTATGACGCGGATTGGGCGACTGCCTTTGATGGTGCTGTGGGGTGCCACTGTGGTTGGGTGCACGATTTACGAGCCGCCGCGGGCGGCGTATCCACCGCCGGCCTGGCAGGGTGTAACGCCGCAACAACCGGGGGGGCCGCCAGGCTACGCGGGCGGCAGCGGCGGTGAATTCGTGCAGGTGCCGGCCGATCGGGCAGAGGCGGTGTGGACCAATGGTCCGCTGGCGGCCGGCGTGGATTACGTCGTCGAGGCGTCCGGCGTGTTTTCGGCCTGGGGCGATCACCTCGACGGCGTGGACGCGTATTACGGCTACGGCCAGTGGCGCGTGGGGAACACGCCCGAATTCTGGAATCAGCTTTTGCTCGACGACAAGCCCATGGGGGATCAGGCGCGTCAGAACGGCGAGCCCACCGGGTTCAACCCCGCCCACGTCTACGCCGCCACGATTCGCGGCACCGGCCAGCGGCTGAAGCTGCAGATCATGGACGCCAGGAACGGCTCCTGGTCAGACAACCACGGCGGCCTCAACGTGCGCATCTATCCGCGCGGCGGCGCGCCGTCGTCCGCCTACGGGCCGCCACCCGCGGTCCCGCCGCCGGCCCCCACCCCGCCCTCTCCGATGCCCGGCGGCGACGTGGTGGTCGTTCCCGCCGACCGGGCCGACGCGGTCTGGAGCAACCAGCCGCTGGTGGCCGGCGCGCTGTACACCATCGAGGCGTCCGGGGTGTGGTCCGCCTGGGGCGATCACCAGGACGGCATCGACGCCTATTATTGCTATGCAGAGTGGCGGTGTGGCCGCACGCCCGAGCTGTGGAGCCAGCTGCTCATCGACGATCGCGGCATGGCCGATCTGGCCAAGCAGAACGGCGAGCCGCTCGCGTACAACCCGGCCCACGTCTACGCCACCTGGCTCCGCGGCACGGGGCAGCGACTCAAGCTGCAGCTCCTGGACGCCAAGAATGGTTCGGCCGGGGACAACCACGGCGCGCTCTATGTCCGCATCTCGCGGCGCTGACCGGCCGCTATTCGGACTTTCTGGGACGAGCCAGCGCGACATAGGTGACGGCGTCCCAGGCGTTGTGAATTCCGACGAACAACAAGAGCAGCGAGGCCGCGCCGATCACGAACAGGGACGGGGTGGGATCGCCCGGCAGCAGTATCCCGCTGATGAAAAATCCAAGGTACGCCAGCGCCGGGATGATCGTGTGCCAGATCCAATCCTCCAGGACCGGCACGTATTCCTTCTGACGGCGGGCGTGCCGCACGACCTGCAGCGTGTAGATGGCGCCCACCAGACCGAAGGCGGCGATGGCCACCGCGGCGCTGAACAGCCGATGCCAGGGCGCGCTGAGGATGGCTGAATTGAGCAGCACGGCGCAGAAATGAACGATGGTCGGCGTGCCGAAGGCGCGCGTGGTGTTCTCGTTGGCGCCGACGCTGCGCTCCGCGCCCAGGACGATCACCACAAACTGCAACCCGGTCAGCGCCGCCGCCGACGAGCCGACGATGACGTAGAAGTTCTCCCAGGCGACGAACGGTGAAATCGCGGCGGCCTCCACGCTGAACCTCCCCTTTGCTGCGCGCGAACGTAGCAAATACCCAGCGGCCCGGCAAAGCCCGAGACCGTCCGGCGCCAGAGGATCACCGCCCTCGGTCGCGTCCAGTCGCTGATGCTCTCTGACTTTTCGACTTTCGACGATGGCAGACACCAACGCAATCGTCAGTCGATCTCGGCCGTTTGCAACGATCCAATGACGTCGGGCCGCGGCGCCCAGATTTCCTGAACCGTTTGCGGCAGGTCGCGGTCCTTTCAGTTTGTTGCCTGCTGAATGGCTTTCCAGCGCCTATATCGTTACAACATGACTCAAAGAGCAATTGCTGGCCTTGCTGTCGTCGCGCCGTTCTTTCTGCTGATGGCCTGTTCGTCATCGGACGGCGGTCACCCCATCACCACGGGCAGCGGCGGCAGCGGCAGCGGCGGTAGCGTTGGATCGTCCAGCGGCGGCACCACCGGCAGCGGCGGTCAACCGGGCACCGGCGGTGGCTCCGGCGGCGACCTGGTCGGTTCAGGCGGGGCGGTTGCGACCGACGCCGGCAGCGGCGGCGGCACCGCCACCGACGGGCCGGCCGATGTGCCGGGCGACGAAACCGCAGTGACGGATCCCGGGACCGAGGGCGACGGCCGTTTCCCGATGATGCGCCCGGCGATTCCCCCCGAGGCGGCGGGGCGTCTGCCCGGTGTCAGCGCCGGCATGATGCGCGGATTTCAGATCCCGGCGGCCATGGGATTTTCTGGGCGCAGCGGCCAGGTCTACACGCCCGCCGGTTACGTCGCGGGTAAACCAGTCGCCTTCATGGTCTTCCACGACGGGACGTCGTTGGCGGGCAGCGAAAACATTCCTGTCGTCATCGACAACCTGGTCTTCGAAAAGAAGATCCCGCTGATGGTGGCGATCTTCATTCCACCGGTGAATCGCAGCCCCGAATACGACACCGTCAACGACAAGTTCAGCCAGTACCTGACCACGCAGGCCCTGCCCGCGGTCGAAGCGCTGGGCATCAAGCTGACCACCGACCCTGACGCGTCGGGAGCCAGCGGTCACAGCTCGGGCGGTATCCTGGCCTTCACCATGGCCTGGTTCCAGCCCGAGCGGTACCGCCGCGTCCTTTCCTTCAGCGGCAGCTATACGACGCTGCAGAATCCAGGCGGCGACCTTTACAACAACCTGGTGCGCACCACCATGCCGCTGAAACCGATCCGCGTGGCCATGACCGCCGGGACCAACGATCTTCTGGCCCCGCGCTGGACCATGGCCAACGAGACGATGGGCGGCGCGCTGATGGCGGCCGGCTATCACTATCGGTACATCCTGATCAACGGCGGCACGCACGATCAGGCCAGCTCTCGCCCCTGGGTCGCCGAGCTGATGACCTGGCTGTGGCGCGGGTATCCGATCACCGGCCCCACGCGATAGCGCACGCACAGCGGCACGCGCCGCCGTCAGCCGCAGGCGTTACCAAAACTGCGTCGGCCGGAAACATGACGGAACCCTGACCTTGCGAAGATACCCTTCGCAAGGAGGTTCCGATGAGCGGACTTGGGGGTCTCAACAAATCACCCGGCGGCGTTGGGCTGGGGCTGGTGCAGCTGCAACTTCCGACGGTGACCACGCCGGCCCAGCTGGCGGCGCAGACGCGACGGATCGTCGACATGGTGGCCAAGGCTCGGCGCAACCAGCCCGGCATGGACCTGGTTGTCTTTCCCGAATATTCGCTGCACGGCCTGTCCATGAGCACCGATCCGGCCCTGATGTGCCGCATGGACGGCCCGGAGGTGGCGGCCTTCCGTCGGGCCTGTCAGGAGAATCGAATCTGGGGATGCTTTTCCATCATGGAAGCCAACCCCGACGGCAACCCGTACAACACCGGCATCATCTATGACGACCGCGGCGACCTGCGGCTTTATTACCGCAAGCTGCACCCCTGGGTGCCGGTCGAACCGTGGGAGCCTGGCAACGTCGGCATCCCCGTGTGCGACGGACCGCGCGGCAGCCGCATCGGGCTCATCATCTGCCACGATGGCATGTTCCCGGAGATGGCGCGCGAGTGCGCGTACAAGGGCGCCGAGATCATCCTGCGCACCGCCGGCTATACGGCGCCCATCCGCCACAGCTGGCAGATCACCAACCAGGCGAACGCCTTTTCAAACCTGGCCGTCACCGCGTCGGTCTGCCTGTGCGGCAGCGATGGCACGTTCGATTCGATGGGCGAAGGGATGATCGTGAACTTCGACGGCGTCCCGCTGGCCACGGGCGGCGCCCGCCCCGACGAGATCATCACCGCCGAGGTGCGCCCCGATCTGGTGCGCGAGGCGCGCATCAACTGGGGCGTCGAGAACAACATTTACCAGCTGGGGCATCGCGGTTATGTGGCCGTCAAAGGCGGCGCCCGCGACTGCCCGTACACGTTCATGCGCGACCTGGTCGACGGGCGCTATCGCCTGCCCTGGGAAGACCAGGTGGTGCACGTCGACGGAACGTCGTGCGGCTTTCCGGCCCCCGAACGGTCTTACGCTGAGCCAACGCCGGAACCAAGGCCGGAACAAAGACAAGATTGGATCATTGACCGTCCGCCTGGGCGTACAATGGCCGGGTGAAACCCCCGCTCACTCTGATCGCTATCCTCTGTTGCCCGGCCTGCACGATCTACGAGACGCCTCCCCCGGCGTCGCCCGGGACCTGGTCCGCGGGAACGCCCGCGTCGCCACCGCAGACGGCGCCACCGCCATCACCGTCATCGCCACCTTCCGCAGCGCCACCCGGCGCCGAGACGTGGCGCGGTTCGCCGCCGCCCGCCGCTCCTGCTGGTGGCATACGCGTCGTCACCGCCACTTATGGCGCCAACTGCGGCGTCGCGTCCGGCAACGTCACCGGCCACCTGGCCGGCGCCTGTGACGGCCGTGGGACTTGCGACTATCGCGTCGACTACACGGTCATCGGCGATCCGGCGTACGGCTGCAGCAAGGGCTACGCCGCGCAATGGCGCTGTGATGGCTCGCCCCAGGTCTTCAGCGCCGGCGCCGCACCCGAGGCTGGCTTTGGCGCCATCGTGCACCTCAGCTGCGGCGGCGGCGGCGCGCCCGTCGTGGCCACACCGCACGCACCGCCGGCGTTTCGTGGACACGGCGCCATCGAGGTCGTGGCTGGAACCTACGGCGCCAACTGCGGCGCGCCCCACGCCAACAAGACGCCGCCGCTGGCCGCCGCCTGCAGCGGTCGCGGGCAATGCGATTATCGCGTCGACTACACGGTCATCGGCGATCCCGCCGTTGGCTGTCCCAAGGACTACGTCGCCGAATGGCGCTGCGGCGGTTCGCCCGCGGTGCATCGCGCTGCCGCCCCGCCCGAAGCAGGGTTCGGTGCGGTCGTCACGCTGACCTGTCCCCGGTGAACCGGCGACAAAACGCCTGATTGGCCCGGGAATTGAATATCCTCTCGCTCATGACCTATCTTCATCGTCAGTCGTTGTTTTCTGTCGCCGTTCTGTCTCTGGTGGGTGTCGCCTGTTCGTCGAGCGCGCCTTCAGCCGTCTGCAGCTATGGCGGCAAGAGTTACGCGGTCGGGCAATCCTTTCCCAGCACGGATGGATGCAACAGCTGTTCATGTTCCGCGGGGGGAGGCGTGGCGTGCACCGAACGGGCCTGTCTTCCGGACGGCAGCACCACCCCCGATGGCCAGATCGACAAGGCGCCCGCTGACACCGCACCCGAGACCGTCCAGGCGGAAGACGTCGCCGCCCCTGATCGCCAGGAGGCCAGCGACACCGGGGACGGCTGCACCCTGGCCGACACCTATGCCTTCGGCTGGACTGGCGGACTGGTCGCATTCTCCGACGAGTCGACCCTGTCGCCGCCCAACAAGTACGACCACGTCAGGACCTATTTCCGCTCCGACGGAGGGACCAAGTCCTGCTCGATCACGCAGCTGTCCTGCCAGGGAATGAACTCGTTCGGGCTTTACGACATCCAGCTGGCGCTGCAGAAATCCGACGTGGTCAGCGCGTTCAACGAACCGACGCCGCTGCTGTACGGCACCGATTCGCGGCCCGTCGACGGTGCCGTCTATTCCGTGCGCCGCTCCGACGGCCACGGCGTGCTGGTGGGCGGTGACTGCGCTGGCGGCGCCGGCAATTGCCGCCCGATACCAGGGGGCCTCACCGTGCTGGTCGGCATCCTCAAGCAGTTCGATCAGCAGATGCTCGCCCGTCCCGAGTGCAGCGGGCTGTAACGTCGACGGTCTCCTCCGATCGTTGTCAGGCCCCGCCGAAGCGCAAGCGAGAACGTTCGCGCGCCCGCTCCGCTTCGATCGCGCGGTCTTTGGGCGGCGTGCTGGTGGACAGTCCGTCGATCAGCTCGCGCGCCACCGTCCGGACATTTTCTACGGCGCGTTCGAAG
>JAXDMH010000564.1:0-2973 GCA_034666225.1 Myxococcales bacterium | reverse complement strand
GGTGCCGGCCATCTTCGGATCGACGTCGGCGTTGAAGCCGCCGACGTCGTGGCCGCCGAAGCCGGGACTGCCCGGCGCCGCGCTGGTGGTCGTCTTGCCGTAATAGCTCTGCGGCATCGGGGTCTTGTGCTCGGGGTTGTAAAACGCGTTGTAGTCGATGTAATCGGCCAGCGCTTGCGGGCCGTTCTTGGTCTCCATGTCGCGATCGCCGGTGACCACCGGGGCCAGGTAGTACGGGAAGTGAACGAAGGCATTGCTGCGGATGCTCTTCAACGTGGCGCCGCCGCGCACGCGGATGGCCGGACCGTACAGGGCCAGGGCGTTGCCGCCAGCGTCCCAGGTGTTGTTGTAGATCTCGATGCCTGTATTGGCCGGCGTGTAGATGTCGAAGATGTTGTTGTCGAATCCCGGCGCGTGGATGCCCAGGTTGTTGATGATGTTGTGGTGCAAGGACGCGCCCGCGGCCCACCCCTGCATGAACGCCTCGCCGCCGGCGACGATGACGTTGTATCGGGCCTCGCCCGAGAAGGGGCGAATGGTCCATCCGCCCACCAGGATGTTGTGTTCCAGGATGAGGCCGGTCCCCACGCTGTCGAACAGCAGATTCGTGCACTGGGTCCAGCGGTTCGGGCAGTTGGTCAGCGTGAAGTTTCCGCTGACGACGCTGTTGGTGATGCCCTTCTGATTGCCGCGCATCAAGATGCCGCCACGCGGACCCATCAGGATGTTCGAATCAGCGTCGGCCTTTCCGCCCACCGTCCAGTTGAACGAATTTTCGAAGCGCACCCAGCCCATGGACACGCGGTTACCGGCGAACACCTTGGCGGCCGGCGACGACCCGGTGAAGGTGACGATGCTGTAGCCATTGGAGCCGTCGAAGAACGTCCCGTTGTCGATGGCGACGGCGGTGTTCTCGTTCAGGGTATTGCCCCGGAACGTCACCGCGGCGTTGCCGTTGGCGAAGACCACCACCTGAGCGCAGTGCTCGAACAGGCTGTTCTCGATGTCGATGTCGCCCGTCGTGGAGACGCGCATCCCCTGCGCCGTCGCCGACAAGCTCCCGGTCGGGTCGGCGCCCAGGTTGCGAAAATGAACGTACTTGACGGTCAGCTTGCCGGTCCAGCTGTCCGCCGACGTGATCTTGTGGCCGTTGCCCTGGATCAAGATCGGTTTGTCGGCGGTCCCCACCCAGCTGATGTCACCGGTCAGTGTCATGTCCGCGTCCAGGATGATGGTGCTTGCGTACGTCGGCGGGTCGACGACGGTGACGGTCAGGTGGGTTGAATCGTGCGTGGCGCCGCCCGCCGAGGTCTCGCGCACCCACAGCTCGTGCGTGCCGGCTGCCAGGTTGGAGGCGATGCCGCGCAGAAAATATCCAGCCGCCGATCCGCCGCCGACGCCGGCGTTGTCGACGGTGGCCACCACGGCCGTGCCGTCCATGAAGTCGACCTTGGTGGGCGCGGTCCCGTCCCACGAATCGGCCATCATCGTCACGGTCGCTGGCGCCAGGAACTGCATCCCTTGCACTGGCGCCCGCAGATAGATCGCCGGGCTGACCGTGTGATCGCGGATGGGATCGGGCTGGGACAGGGTCGAACCGGTGACGTCGGCGTGGGCCGAACCAAAGGCCCGCGGATCTTCCACGCTGCGAGCGGTGACGATGTAACTGCCGCCCAGCGCGGGCGCGGTGTAAAGGCCGGCGGCGCTGATGCTGCCGCCCGAGGTGCTCCAGGTGACGGCGTCGCTGGTGGCGCCGGTGACCGAGGCTGCATACTGCGCGGTGGCTCCCACGGCCAGCGTCGCCGACGGTGGCGACACGGTGACCTTGATGGTGATGGGGGGCTCGAAATGATCGACGGGCGCGTCGCCGACGCTCCCGCCGCCGCTGCCGGTGGCGCCACCGCCGCTGTTGTCGCCGCCGCTGCCGCTGGTGTCACCGCCGGTGCCGCTGCCGCCGTTGTCGCCGCCCGATCCGTTGTCGCCGCCGCCGCCGGCCGTGCCGCCGGTTCCCCCGCTTGGCGACGCCTTGCCGCCGCCGCTGCAGGCCGTTGCCATCATTCCCAGAGTCGCAAGCAGGACGCTGACGGTTGGCTTGGTGGTGTGGCGCATGGGTCCCCCGTTTCAACGTATCTCAGCCCTCGACCACCCTCAAGAGGCGGGGCGTGCAAATGGCCGTCGATTTACGCGGTCGGGCTGAGGCCGTGTTAGCTTTGCGCCCATGAATGCGGCCGACCGGTGTGGGGCGGGTCGTGCCAGGCCGATCGCAGGTCGCCGGGCGCGGCGCCGGCTGCTGGTGGCCGGTTTGTTGGTGCTGGCCCTGGGGACGTTCCGAGCCGCGCCGCTAGCCGCGACACCGATTTCGGTTGGACCGGGCGAGACCTATACCTTGACGGGCGATGTGGCCCTGGCGCCGACCGACACCTTCATGGCGCAAGGGACGGAAGCCGCGCCTTGCACCATCGTGGGTGGCGGATTCGGTTTCACCGCCATGGAATTCAAAGGGACCTTCGCCATTTCACATTGCCTGGTGCAGGGGTTGGGCTCGTCGACAAAGGTGGCGACCGACATCCGGATGCTCGGCACCGCGTCGTTTCGGGTGGAAGACAGCACGTTCAGTCAATGCGGACAGATTTACGTGCTGTCCAACGAGGACACCGGCGTCTCCATCCTGCGCAGCGACTTCCTGGAAGACGCCGCTGTGACGGTGTTCAAGGAGTCCCTCGCCAATTCGGTCCCCGCCGTCCAGGTGGAGGGGATGAGCACCACCACCAAACAGTTCATAGGCAATCGTGTGCTGAAGTCTTCCCTGCGCCTGGCCAAGACCCAGCACTGGCAGGTCGGCGGCCTGACCGAAGAAGAGGGAAACATCTTTTTCGGTACGCGCGGCGGGATTTACGCCGAGGACATCAGCGACGTGCAGATCCAGGGCAATTACATGCGCATGCCGGCGCCCTGGAACGGCTGGAATGAGAT
>JAXDMH010000563.1:0-8322 GCA_034666225.1 Myxococcales bacterium | reverse complement strand
GATGGATGAGGTGGCGCACAGTCTGGCGCGCGCGGGCGAGAGCACCAGCGCCAGCGGCGCGCCCCAGACATCAATCGAGCTGTCGAACGATGTCTCGGGGGCCAAGGTTTCCGCCGCGGCACTGCCTGGCCTGCCCGTCAGACTCAAACACATCTTCAGCCGCGGTTGGTGGCCGGCAGCGCTGGTGGGGGCGGGCTGCGCGGTGCTGGGGATCGTCGGCGTCTTGTGGTTTGGCACCGGGCCGCGCCGAAGTGTCGCGCTTTCAGTGATATCCGCTCCCACCGAATCGGATCGGCCGCTGCCGTCCCCTCAACAACAACAACCGCCACCGGCACCGGCGCCGGTCCCGACGGTGATTGCTCCCTTGGCGGACCTGGCGGCCGCCGATGCCAGCGTCGATCGATCGGGCGCCGCCGCGGCGCCGGCGGGTGCGCAGGCACTCCCTTCGTCGAGGGCGCGCGCGCCTTCTGCGGGGACGCGACCGCCGGCGCGCCGGGAACCGGGACGCCGTCCGGCGCACAAGGTAGAGATGGATGGCCTTGTCGATCTATAGGCGACTGGCGTGGGCAGCGCTGCTGTCTGGGCTGAGCCTCGCATCATCCGCCTCATCCGCGGCGCGCGCTGAAACGCCGGGCGATACACCGGAGCGCGCGGCGGCGCGGACCAAGCTGGTCCAGGGCGTGACGCTGCTGAAGAGCGGCGATTACAGCGGGGCCTTGTCGCAATTCCAGGACGCCTATCGCCTGGTCCCCAGCCCGAACATCCACTATGACCTGGGTCTGGCCTATGTGGGCCTGGGCCGACCGGTCGACGCGCTGGAGGCCTTTGATCGTTTTCTGTCCGAAGCCCCCGACGCGCCCGCAGCCACCCGCCAGAAGGCCGAGGCCGACGCCGAGCTGATGCGCGGGCGCGTGGCCACGGTGACCATCTCCGTCGACAAGGTCGGCGCGGAGGTGCTGGTGGACGGCAACGCGCGCGGCGTGGCGCCTCTGCCGCGCGCGCTGTATCTCGATCCGGGGCGCCACGATCTGGCCGCCCGGCAACCCGGCGGCGCGCTGGGACCGGTGCAGAGTCTCAAGGCCGAGGCCGGTGCTGCCGTGACCGTGTCCCTGCACCTTCCCGCTGTGGTGGCAGCACCGGACAGCCCCGCAGCGACGGCCAGCGTCCCCGGCGTTGCACCACCGGCGCCGCCGACCTCGACGATTCTTGAGCAACCCCCGACCACGACCAGCGGCGCTTCCCAGGCACGAGTGTGGGCGCTGTCGTCGTCGGCGCTGGGGGTCGCCTTGCTGGGGACCGGGGTGACGTTCGCGCTGCTGGCCCGCAGTGAGGGAGACAGCCTGACCGACCTTTCTCGGCAATCGATGAAGGACAACAACCATCCCGAATTCCCCACCGCGACCGAATCCCGGGGCCGGACCTACGACACCCTGGCCTGGGTCGGCTTGGGCGCCGGCGTGGTGGCGCTGGCCGCGGGCGCGATCATCCTGGTGACCAGCAATCGCCGCTCATCGCCGGGTCCGCTGGCCGGCACAGACTTTCGCCTGGTGTTTTGAGAGACGCCATGACGAAGGTCCAGCGTCTGTCTCGCCGCCGTCATCAAATCGCCGCTCTGCTGCTGGGCTGGGCGATGGGATTGGCCGGTTGTTACGACCCGAAGATCGGCGACGGTGTGTTCCGCTGCGCCGCCGGCCAGCGCTGTCCCCGGGGATTCTTTTGCCACCCCGACGACAACCTCTGCTGGCTGACCCGGACGGGTTCGTCGCCCAAGCCCGACGGCGCCGCCAGGCCGGATGGGCCTTCCGATCATGTTGACGGGGGCGACGCTGGCGACCGCGACGGCCGCCCGATCGACGCAGACGCCGCCACCGATCAGGCCAGCACCGACAGCGATGTTCCTGACATGGCCATGCCGCAAGATCGTGCGGCTGATCGGGCGGACGTCATCGATCAAGCGAGCGAGCCCGTCGACGTTTCGCATCCGCAAGACGCCGATGGTGGTGACGCTCCGATCCCCGTCGACGCTGCCAGCGACGGACCCAAGCCCAACGGCCAGCGGTGCACGCAGAACGCCATGTGCATCAGCAACCACTGCGTCGACGACGTTTGCTGCAACGATGCCTGCCAGGGCCAATGCATGGCCTGCGATGTGGGGTCCGCGGTGGGCACCTGCACGCCGGTGACCGGGGATCCCCACAGCAATCGGGGCCGCTGCGCGGGGACCGGTCGCTGCGCCGGCGCCTGCACGGGCGCGCCTTCCGGCACCTGCACCTTCCCAAGCGGCACCGTCAGCTGCGCGGCGCCGAGTTGCAGCGTTGCGACCTTCACACCGGGCAGCGCGTGCAACGGCGCCGGCGCCTGCACCATGCCGGCGCCGGTGTCCTGCGGGGCAT
This sequence comes from Myxococcales bacterium, assembly GCA_034666225.1. Taxonomy (GTDB): domain Bacteria; phylum Myxococcota_A; class Polyangia; order Fen-1088; family Fen-1088; genus DATKEU01. Next base: position 5,929 of record JAXDMH010000563.1, on the reverse strand, counting down.
TTCGCTGCAACGCCGGCGGTGACGCCTGCCTGATCGCCTGCGCGTCTGACAACGACTGCGTTCAGCCCTCGGCTCCTTATTGCGTTCAGCAGGCGTGCCTGGCCACCAAACCGAACGCCACACGCTGCACCGCGAACGGAGAATGCCAGAGCACCCATTGCGTGGACGGAGTGTGCTGCGATTCGGCCTGCCAGGGACGGTGCCAGGCCTGTGACCTGAACAGCCACGAAGGGACCTGCATGCTGGTCACGTCAGGACAGCCGCGCGGCAATCGTCCCGTGTGCGGCGGTGCCGCCGAGTGCGCCGGGTTCTGCGGCGGCGCTCCGTCGGGGGAATGCACCTTCCCCGACAAGTCGACGTCGTGCCAGTGCCCGGCCGCCCTGCTGGGCCTGGGCGCGTGCGACAGCGCCGGCGCCTGCCACGTTCTGGGCCTGGGCGGCGCGCTGGGCCAGCTCTGTCTGTGAGCAAGGTGAGTCACCGTCGCTCTTGGGCAGCGAGAACACCCGCACCCGTACTGCTCCCGGCGGCGACAGCGACAGCGACAGCGACGGGATATTTCGCCGTCGCTCTTGTGGTTCTGTGCGCAAGGCACATGCACCATCTATGACGAAGACGCGTTCGGTGGCGGTGGCGATGGGGAGTCTGACGCTGACGGTTATCGCCGCGCACAGCTGCAGCAACGCGAATCACTTTGCATCGATGTCCAGGACAGTGACCGTCAGCGACGGCCGCCTCACGATCGATCAGGGTTCCGCGGCAGATCTGGCCACCCGCATCGACTACGTCGAGATCACGCTCCCCTGACACCAGCCCCCTTGTTCGCCGGTGCCGCAGGCACTGCCGGTCGTCGATCGTCCTCGATGACTCGACAGGGCGCGGGGAATGATGGTACGGGGATCCCCGCGTGCGGGAAGGAGCACGAAATATGGCCTTTCGTTGGGGGTTGTTTCTTGTCGCGGCGATCGGGGCCACGGGCTGCGAGGACCGGGTGGTCAATCGCAAGCCTTTTGTCGGGACGTGGGTCTGGGATGACACGGGCAAGATTGTCGGTAACTGCGCCGCTCTTCCTGACCCCATCGTCGGAAGCACCGCGGGCGTTACCTTCGCGATCCGGCCGGGAACCTCGACCGACCTGCAACTGGAGATTGGCTGCTATTGCTCCGTCGATATGAACATCAATGGGCTTGAAGCGGTGGCCGCCGGCAAACAGCCGCCCTGCCAGCAGTTCGTCGACGGACGCGCCTACAACGACCGGATCGACACGTTTCGTTTGACGATCGACCGCGACAGCAATGGCGACGAGACGGTCTCGGCGCTGTCCACGGGCAGCTCGTCGTTCTTCGCCGGGGGCTTCGTCATTTCGTGCAGCTCCTTCACGATCACCGGCAAACCGACGCGCAGCCCGACCGAGGCGGTCGCCTGTGGTTCGGACGACACCGCCGTGGGCGTGATCCCGTTCTCCAGTGGCGATCCGAAATTCGACTGTCCGGGCGGCGCGGGGCACGACGGCGTCGCCTTGACCATCGACAATGAAAACTCGGCCGGTCACGCCTTCTGCACCCACGACACGGGCGCCCTGGGCGAAGGGTTGTGGGCGCTGCCAGACGCGGCCAAATATCCGCCCCCGCCCTGCGCCGGGCCACGCATCGACAGCTACCTGCCTTTTTGCCGCGTCGACGGCGCCCTCTTCAAATCCATGACCGCCGACAAAGGACGCCCGGAAGAGGGATACGCCGTGTTGAAGCTGGGCGACCATTGCCCCAGCGGTTCGGTGGAGATCACCAAGGTGATCCAGACGGACGACGCCGCGTCGCCGACCAGCAACAACGCCAACAGCTGGGGCGGCCGTCCCAGCAAGAGCCAGGAGGTCCGGGCGGGCCTGAACAGCTATGTGAAGATGGCCTTCTGTTACTTCACGGCGGCCTCCAGGGCCGGCGACGTGATGAACGATTTTCCCGATCTGGGGTTCAGCTATGCCGTGTTTCACGACTTCGACGGACCGCAGCCGGCCTGGGTGATCAGCAAGCGGTGGCACTACAGCGACGACAATGACTCGGCCGCGGACTCGTACATCCCCGGCGATCCGGGCGACTTTGAGACGATCATCGAGAACACCAGCGGTGACACCGTCTTTGATATGGCGCGCGTCCGTTGAGACGCGCCAGGGTCATGGTCGGCATCGCGGTCAGCGTCGGCATCGGTGGCGTCGTCTGCCTCGGCCCTGCTTGCTACCGGCCTCGCCTCATCGATTGCGTGGTGTCGTGTGGTGCGGCGCCCGCGCAGCCGTGCCCCAGCGGCATGAGCTGTTCGAACGGCCTGTGCACGCGCGGGTTGGTCTGTCCCCGCCCGCCCAGTCCGCCGCCCGCCCCCACGTGCGTTCGAAACACGCTGCGCTGCTGGGGTCACGACATCCAGCGCTGCGATCAAGACGGCGTCTGGCAGACGGACCGAACCTGTCGGGACGACCAGGAGTGCTTCGCCGCCAGTTGTGTGGCCTGTCTTCCGGGCACCGCGATCTGCGACGGCGCGGGCGGCGCGGTTCAGCGCTGTTCATCCGCGGGGTCTTTGTCGTCGGCAGTGGCCTGCCAAGGCTCTGCGCGATGTTGGGGCAACCTGTGCGCGGCGACAAAGCAACTGTCGTCGATGTCCGCCGGCGAGGCCCACACCTGCGCGACCGTCGGCGACGGGGTCAAATGTTGGGGCGACAATGCACACGGCCAGCTGGGTGTCGGTGACGGCAATCCGCGCGGGGTGGCGCCCGCGCAGATGGGTGACAATCTCCCTTTCGTCGCGCTGGGTCCTGGGGACCAGGTCAGGGCTGTCGCGGCCGGGGGCACGCACAGCTGCGCGTTGCTGATCACCGGTCAGGTCAAATGTTGGGGCGACAACTTTTACGGTCAGCTGGGGGTGGGCGACCGGCGAGCGCGGGGACTGTTTCACGACGACCTGGGCGCGGCGCTGCCGGCGGTGAACCTGGAACAAGATGGTGCGCTGGCGATCAGCGCTGGCCGCGCCCACACCTGTGCGCTTTTACCCTCGCTGGACGGGACTGTGATGTGCTGGGGTGACAATCGGTTCGGTCAGCTGGGCGTCGGCGACCGTGTGGCGCGCGGAACGGGTGAGTCCGCTGCGAACGATCTTGTGCCGATCGATCTGGGATCGGGCGGAGGCATCGTCGCGATTTCCAGCGGCGCGAACCACAGCTGCGCCCTGCTGAGCAGCGGTGCGGTGAAATGCTGGGGCGCCAACGAGGAAGGCCAGCTGGGGCAAGGCGACGTGCGCCCGCGCGGTATCGCGCCCGGCGAGCTGGGCGAACAGCTGAACCCTGTCGATCTCGGGCCGGGCCGAATCGCAACGGCGGTGGCGGCCGGGGGAGCTCACACCTGCGCGCTCCTCGACGATGGTGCCGTCAAATGTTGGGGGGCGAACAGCGCCGGACAGCTGGGCATCGGAGCGACTGACAACCGCGGTAGCAAGGCAGGGCAGATGGGGGCCCACCTGCCGGCGGTCGAGCTGGGACCGGGACGAAGCGCGCTGGCCATCGTCGTCGGCGCCGCTCACAGTTGCGCCTTGCTGTCCGATGGCCTGGTGAAATGCTGGGGCGCGAACCTCTTTGGCCAGCTGGCGCTGGGCGACACACAAAATCGCGGCGGCATGGCCGCAGAGCTGGCCGGCCAACCGCCACTGGATGTGGGAAGGGCGGGGAGCGAGGCGCTGCGCGCTGAACTCATCACGGCGTCGTCCAATCACACCTGCGCGCTGTTGATGAACGGCGAGGCCAAGTGCTGGGGCAGCAACGCCGCCGGACAGCTGGGACAGGGAGACCGCAACAACCGCGGCGACGGCGCCGGAGAGCTGGGCGACGGGCTGGCGGCGATTCGCCTGGTGGGCCCGGCCGCGCCGTGAACGGGCGAGCACGATGATTCACGATTGCGTCGTCGCAATCCTGTCTTCCGCCATTCAGCGACCGAGTCGCCCGCGCAGCACGGTGATCGACGCGGGCGGCAGTGGAAAGCGGGTGGTGGGACCGGCGCGGACCTGAAATTTCTTGGGCGGGCCGTCGGGATCGGCGTGGCCCTCGCGATAGCCGGGGTGCCATTGATACTGGGCGGCGCCAAAGGTGATGGCATCGACGGGTCCGGCGAAGGCGCGCGGGCGAGCGTCGCTGCCCTCGCCTTGAAAGATCACCGCCGCGTCGTGAGCGGCGGCGGCGTCCTTGTTCACCAGCAGCAGCGACCACTGTCCGTCGGGGCGTGACACCGCATAAGCGGTGCAGAGGACGTTGCCGGCGGCGTCGGTGACGTCGCTGCGGGCTGGAAAAACCCGGTGGACGCCGGCGCCGGGCTGCACCCATTCGCGACTGACCAGCTGGCTGGCGAAGAATTGCGACACCGGCTGCTTGATGTGAAAGCCGGCGTCGGTCACGTGCATGGCAAACGTACCGAAAGTGCCGTCGCAGGCGTGGCCCAGCGGCAGCGGCAGATAGTGAAAGAAATAGGTGCCGGTCCCACCGGCGGTCAGGAACGCGCCGACGTAATCGGCCAGCCACAGCGCGCCGAAGATGTCGACAAAGCGCTGGCCCGATTGCCAGGCGACGTTCACCTCGGTCACCAGCAAGGGGACGTCGGCGGGCAGGCCGTCTTTTCGCCAGACGTCGATGATGTGGCTGATCAGCCGCGGTTCGTCGTACAGCTGGCGCCAGGACGACTGGCACGGATCGTAGGGGTAGTGTTCGAACGACAGAAAGGCCAGGTCTCCAGCGCCGCCGTGGGCGCGCAGGTATTTGAGGAAGCGACCCAGCCACGAAATGTCGCCGTGGTCATCGGGCCAGGCGGGAATGTCCTCGTTCACGCCGGTGAAAGCCGGGCCGCCCAGTTTCAGTTTGGCGTCGACGGCGTGCAGGGCCTTGGCCCATTGCAGGTACAGGGCCGCATAGTGTTCCGGTGTCATGTACTGGCCATCGGGTTCCTCGCCCAGCTCGACGTACGAGATGGGATAGCGGCGCGCCTTGAGATAGGCGACCTCCGCGGCGGCGTCCTCGGGGATGCCGTACAGCACGGCCACCGGAACCATGGCCGGCAGGCCGCGGGTGGCTCCGCTTTGATAGAACAGATCCAGGCCGGATTGATCCTCGGTCTGGTCGACGTCGCCTGGCTGGTGCCAGGGATCGACGGACGAGCAGCTGGTGGCGCTCTGTTTCTGGCTGGGCGTGTGAACCAGCAGATCGGTCAGCCCGCCGCGCCCGTCGCGCCGGCCCAGGTAGATCTCGCTGATGGCATAGCCCAGGCAGTTGCGGCGATCGCCGGCCCCGTGGCTGTCGCAGGTCCCCGATGAATCGGTCATCGTCACGCGAACAAAACGCACGGCGACCGGCGCCGGGGCCAGCGCCAGCAGCGCATCGCCGCCGGCACCGTTACTGACCGCGCCCGACGGGAAGGTCTGCCAGCGGCCCAGGCCCGGCTGCTTGATGGCGTCGTCGCCGATCCAGTACTGCACGGTGAACCGCCGGGCGAAGGGCGCCGCCCAGGCGATGCGCACGGCATCGACCGGCTGCGCGCCGCCCAGGTCGACGACGATCCACTGGGGAAACGCCGTGTCGTCCTCGCCGGTGAACGGCTTGGTCAGGTACGGGTTGCTCTTCCAGTACGTCGCTCGGTCGCCGTCGGTGAGGCGCCCGAAACCGGTGGCGTCGGTGCCTTCGTTTCTCGTGAACCCGCGATGGGGCAAGGGATATCCCCAGGAGTGCCGGATCGGCTGCTTGCCGGGACGAGCGCCGCCGGTGAAGTAACCGCGGCCGGCCGGATCGCTCCAGGTGCCGCTGGGGTTCCAGTGCCAGGCCTCGACGTGCAGCTCGGTGTTCAGCCGATAACTGACGGTGCCCTAGCCGGCCGCGTGCACGGCGGCCAGCGCGGCGGGCGCGTACACCAGG
>JAXDMH010000562.1:0-3198 GCA_034666225.1 Myxococcales bacterium | reverse complement strand
GGGATCGATCTGCCCCCGGTTGGAATGCCAGACGCTGGAGCGATCGGCGGCGATGGCGTCCAGGTCGCGCGCCGTGGTGACGCTCTCCGGGCGGGCGGTGACGATGCTGACCTCGCTCTCCGGGCGGGCGGTGTCGTCGCGTTCCTTGATCAGCAGCCAGCTGCGTTCGTCGTCCCCGCGCCGGGCGGGGCCGCGCCCCTTCAGCTTGATCAGCGCAAACCCGCCGTGCAGCTTTTGCCCCGTCAGCCTGAACTTCAGATTCCCGGCCGCATAGCCGGCGTGCGGATCGCCGATCGGTTCCCAGGTGCCGCGATCCCACAGCAGCACGGTGCCGCCGCCGTATTCTCCCTTGGGGATGATCCCCTCGAAATCGGCGTAGGCGATGGGGTGGTCTTCGGTCCGCACGGCCAGGCGTTTCTCCTTCGGGTCCAGGCTGGGCCCCTTGGGCACCGACCAGCTGAGGAGGACGCCGTCCATCTCCAGTCGAAAGTCATAGTGCAGTCGCGAGGCGTCGTGTTTTTGGATGACGAAGATGGGCGCCGCGCCCGGCTTGCGCTTCGGTGGGGGCTGTCCGGGCGGCTCGGCGGTGACCTTGAAATCGCGCTTGCGGTTGTATTCGGTGAGGCCCATGCAGATGTAGGTTCACTTTAGCCACGAATTGGGGCGGCGGCTCTTTTCGTGCAAGCCGTCAGGTGTTAAGACCACGCTCATCATGCGTCTGTCGAAGACCCTTGTCCCCACCCTCAAGGAAGCGCCCGCCGAGGCGGAGGTCCCCTCCCACGTCTTTCTGATGCGCGGCGGATACATCCGGAAGGTGGCGGCGGGGATCTATTCCTTTTTGCCCCTCGGCTGGCGCGTGTTGCAGAAGGTGACGCGCATCGTGCGCGAAGAGATGAACCAGGCCGGCGCCTCGGAGGTGTTCCTGCCGGCGGTGATCCCGGCCGAGCTGTGGCAGGAGTCTGGCCGCTGGGATCAGTACGGCGCCCAGTTGCTGCGTTTCAAGGATCGCAAGGGCGGCGACTTCGTCATCGGGCCGACGCACGAAGAAGTGATCTGCGCGCTGGTGCGCAGCGACGTGCGCAGCTATCGCCAGCTGCCGCTGAACCTGTACCAGATCCAGACCAAGTTTCGCGACGAGCTGCGCCCGCGGGCGGGCCTGATGCGTGGGCGCGAGTTCACCATGAAGGACGCCTATTCGTTTCACGTCGACGAACTCGACGCCAAGCGCGAATACGAAAACATGTACGCCACGTACAAGCGCATCTTCGAGCGCTGCGGCCTGGCCTTTCGCGCCGTCGAGGCCGACACCGGCAACATCGGCGGTTCGCTGTCGCACGAGTTCCAGGTGCTGGCCGAGACCGGCGAGGACGCCCTGGTGGCCTGCGATAACTGCGACTACGCCGCCAACGTCGAACAGGCGCAAAGCAAGGCCAGCACGGCGCCGACGGGCGGCGTGGCGGCGGGCGAGACCATGACCAAGGTGTCAACGCCTGGCCAGCACACCATCGAAGAGGTGTCGGCGTTCTTGAAGGTGCCGCCCACCACCCTGGTCAAGACGCTGATCTACCTGGCTGATGGCAAGCCGGTGGCGGCGCTGGTGCGCGGTGACCGCACCGTCAACGAGATCAAGCTGAAGAAGGCTGCCGGCGCCGCGGAGATCGTGCTCGCCTCCGACGCGGCGGTGCGCGAGGTAACGGGCGCGCCGACCGGGTTCGCCGGGCCGGTGGGGTTGAAGATTCCCATCTATTGCGACATCGAGGTCAGCGCCATGGCCGACTTTGTCACCGGCGCCAACCAGGCCGACGCGCACCTGCGCGGCGTGAACGTGAACCGAGACTTTGTCCCCACCGCCAGCGGCGATTACCGGCAAGCGGCGCCCGGCGATGCCTGCCCGCGCTGCGCGACCGGCCATTTCAAAGGCTATCGCGGCATCGAGGTCGGCCACGTCTTCTTCCTGGGACAGAAATATTCGAAGCCGATGGGCTGCACGTTCCTGGACGTCGACGGACAGGAGAAGGCGATGACCATGGGTTGCTATGGCATCGGCGTGACCCGCATCCTGGCCGCCGCCATCGAACAGAACCACGACAAGGACGGCATCATCTGGCCGGTGCCGCTGGCGCCGTTCGAGGTGGCCATCCTTGAACTGCAGCAGGACGACCCGAACCTGGTCGCCCTGTGCGAAAAGCTGTACGGCGATCTGCGCGCGGCCGGCATCGACGTGCTGTACGACGATCGCGACGAGCGACCCGGTGTTAAATTCAAGGACGCCGACCTGGTGGGCGTGCCGTTTCGCATCGCCGTGGGCAAGAAGGGTCTGGCCGAAGGGGTCGTCGAGCTGAAGCTGCGCAAGTCGCCCGAGGTGCGCAAGATAAAGATCGCGGACATCACCGCCCAGGTGATCGCCGAAGTACAGAAGGAGAGGCGCTGATGTCTGGTTCACACCCGCCCGCGCATGTCATTCCGCCGCGTGATCGCGTCATTGTGGCGCTGGACGTCCCCGACCTGGCCGGGTTGGGGACCTTCCTCGATCACCTGGACGGACGCCCGGCCTTCTACAAGATCGGGCTCGAGCTGTTCATCGCCGAGGGAGAACGCGCCGTCGAGCTGGTGCAAAAACGCAACGGCCGGCTGTTCCTGGACCTCAAGCTGCACGACATCCCGGAGACGGTGGCGCGCGCCGTGACCAGCGCGGCGCGTATCCATGCCGAGTTCATGACCGTCCACACGTCGGGCGGCTTCGCCATGCTGAGCCGCGCGGCGGAGGCGGCCGGCGACCGCGTGAAGATCCTGGGCGTGACGGTGTTGACCAGCCTGGTCGAGGACGATCTGCGCGCCGAGGGGATCGAAGCGACCATCCCCGAGATGGTGCGGGCCCGGGCCCGGGTCGCCTCGCGCGCCGGGATCGCCGGACTGGTCTGCTCGGCGCACGAGATCCAGCACGCGCGGTCGGCGGCGCCCGGGTTGCTGATCGTGGTGCCGGGCATTCGACCGGCGGAGGGCGCCGGCGCGGCGCACGGCGATCAAAGGCGCGTGGCCACGGCGGCACAGGCCATCGACAGCGGCGCCGACTACCTGGTCGTCGGCCGTCCGGTGCGGGACGCTGTCGATCCGGCCAAGGCCTTCGAGGCCCTGGTCGAGGAAGGGAATGCGGCCAGTTGAACGAGACCGGGCCGGGCACGCGCGTCGTCTGTGGCA
>JAXDMH010000561.1:0-7419 GCA_034666225.1 Myxococcales bacterium | reverse complement strand
GGCTCGCCGCCGACAGCGCCACCGCCCGTGGAGCCGCCCGCCGAGCCGCCGACAGCGCCCCCGCTGCCGCCGCCCACCGAGCCGCCGACAGCGCCCCCGCTGCCGCCGCCCGCCGTTCCGGACTGACCACCGCTGGACGATCCCCGCGACCCGTCGCTCGTGCAGGCCAGTAATCCCAGAACAGATACTGCCGCCAGCCGGCTCATAAGCAACCGACGCGGTGGGTGTCCAGCACCAGATCGTCATAGTACGTGTCCACCGCGCTCGACGGGCCCCAGTTGTGGATCCCGAATCCGTAGAAGGAAAACCCGCCGATGATTCCGCTGCTCTGTCCGTTGAGCACGCTCCCCGGCGTCTTGGGGGCGGTGCTGAAGTCGATGTGCTGAGCGTTGTGCTGGGCCATCGGTTTTCCATCGACCCACAAGACCATCATGTCGGGGTCGTCGCCGAACTCCCACTCGATGCAGCTCCACGTCGCCACCGGATACTTGTCGCGCGCCGGCGGGTACGACGCCTCCTCGACGAATCCCTTCGCGACGGACGGCGCCGGGTTGAACAGATCGAAGCCCAGCTGCCACGAATTGGCGAAGTATGCGAACTCCATGTAATTGAAATTGATCGCCTTGTTCGGCGACGTGGTCGTCACGGTGGTTGACGTCGTGATCGCGGGGGCCACGTTCGGGTCACGGGTCGTGCCGGCGAACCCGAGCTGGATGTGCGTCCCGCCGATGCTCATCGCCGTGTAGAGGTAGACCCGGCCGAACACCGGACCCGCCCCCTGCAGCGCAATGGGCACGTTCCTGGTCAGGATCGTCGCAAAGTTGCCGACGGCGCCGCTGCTGCGCACGTGCAGCGCGTATTTGCCATGCGCGACCGTCTGCTGCTGGACCATGGCCACGCCGGACCCGCCCATCTGCGTGTCCCATCTGGCGGGGTCGAGCTGCCCCTGCTCGAAGTCCTCGCAAAACAGGCCGGCGCAGGCGCCTGTTCCTGTCTCGAATGGCGGCGGATCGCTCGGTGTGTCGGCGCTGCCGGCCGCGTCCATCGAGGCGGTTGCATCTGGCTCGCCGCCGCCACCAGCGCCACCGCCGCCACCAGCGCCACCGGCCGCGGAGCCGCCACCCGTGCCGCCGCCCGCCGTTCCGGCGTGGCCGCCGCTGCCGCTGCCGCCGCTGCCACTGCCACTGCCATGCGACCCATCGCTGGTGCAGGCCAGCAATCCCAGGACAGATACGGCCGCCGCCAGCCAGCCTGCGTGCATCAGAGCCCTGGCGCAGGCCCCGGGCAGTACTTCGGGCTCCCGAAGGTCGGGTCGTTGCTGCCGGTCAGCACGTTGTACACCGTCAGCAAGATCTGGTTGTTCTGGATGGGGGCCGGCGTGTAGTTGAGGAAGCGGCCCATCTTCAGGGCACCACCGGCGCCACCGGCCAGGACGAACGGCGCGCGGTTGGAGAGGTGCGCGGACCCGTTGCCCAGCTCGTTCCACCACATGATCAGCGTGTTATCCAGCAGCGAGCCGCCGCCGACGTCGGTGTACTTGTCGAGCGCGCCCATCAGGTACGCCAGCTGCGTGCTGTACCAGGTGTTCCACTCGGTCATTTCCTTGAGCGCGTTGGCGTGCGCGAGATTGTGGTGATCGTTGGTATGGTTCAGCCACGTCGCGGTCCCCATCCCGCCCATGCCGCCCCACATGAAGTTGGTCACCCGGGTCACGTCGCACGCCAGGGCCAGGACCATCAGATCCATGTTCAGCTTGGCCCACATCGGAACGTCTGACGTCTTGGTAGCGAAGCCGTCCCCGGGCCGCGGCGGCAGCGTGCACGCCGCCGCCGGTGGCGGCACCATCAGCACCTGGCCTTCGATCTCGCGGATGGACGTCAGGTGCTTGTCCAGGCGCGCCTTGTCGTCTGTCCCGACCCGCGCCTTCAAGGTCGTATAGCGACCCGAGATGGCGTCCAGGATGCTCTTTCGATTCTTGCGCAGCGCCTCGGCGGCGCCCGGGTTCGGCGCCGCGCCCGGCATCACCCCGCCGGAGAACAGATAGTCGAACAGCCCGCCCGGTTGCGCGATGGCCGGTAACAGCTCCATCGGGCCACGCCACGAACCGATCCTGACGAAGGGGTTGTTGCCGCCGTTACCGGGGTTTTGAACGCCCGTCTGCAGGGACTTGATCTTGGTGGCGCCGCCGATCTTGTCGGCGACCAGCTGATCCAGCGAAGGCCCCGTCGGCCGCATGACATCAAAGCCGACGCCCGTGTGCGGCCGGCCGCTGATCATCGCGGCGTGCGAGCCCTGGTGCCCCCCGTAGATCGGCTCCTTGGACGCGTCGTTGTTGACGCCGTCGAAGATGATCAGCTTGCTCTTGTAAGACAGCAGGGGCTGGTGAGCGGTGTTGAGCGTGAAGTTCGTCTCGGTCCCGGTCGGGTACCAGTACGCGGGCATCTGACCGTTCGCGGTCCACCACGAGATCAGCCGCTTTGGCGCGGCGTCCGCCGCCAGGGCGCGACGCGGGCGCATCGCCTCGAGAAACGGCAGCGCGATGACCGTGCCGGCCGCGCCTCGCAGGACGGTACGTCGGGACAGCGGCTTCCACATCACAGACCTCCTTCGGGAACCTTGCGATACAGGAACGGCGCGGTCTGCGGGATGGCGCGCACCAGCGCCAGCGCGCCCCCCGATTTGAGGGCACTCTGCAGCGTCTTGACCGCGCACTGATCGCCGTCGACGTTGTCCGCGGCGTCGCGGCCAAAGGCAAAGCGGAACCACTGGGTGCTGGCACAGGCCAGCGCCTGATCACTGGCACCCAGCTTCGCGCCCAGCTCGACAGGGCCGTTGAAGCTGCCGGCCACGTCAGACCCCATGATATTTCCCGAGGCGTCGATGGTCTGCCCACCTTCGGTGGCCCGCCAGAAACCGGACGCGTCGAAGTTTTCGAAGCCGAACCCGATCGGGTCCATCATCAGGTGGCAGGCCGCGCACGTCGAATCCGCCACGTGATTGGCCAGCGCCTGCCGCGTCGTCTGATCCGGTTTGGGAACCGGCGGCACGGGGTTGGCGTCCTTGGGCGGCGGCGGAAGCGATTCACACAGCAGCGCCTGGCGGATGAAGACGCCGCGATGGGTGGGCGAGGTGTTGTTGCGGCCGGAATGCTCGGCGAGGAGGCCGCCCATGGTCAGGATCCCGGACGCGGGCCGCATCCCCAACCCCGCCTGGTCGACGCGCGCGAAAGTGCCCGTCTGTCCCGCCACGCCGTAGAACTTGCCCAGGACGTCGTTCATGAACGTATAGGGCGCGGTGAACAGCGACGAGACCTTGCCATCCCCCTGCCAGATGACGGCATCGACGAAGGACCGCACCTCTTGCTGCATGGCCGCCGCGACGTCGGCGTTGAATTTCGGAAAGACCATCGGGTCCTTGTCCATCGTCTTGATGCCGCCCACCTGCAGCCATTGCTCGTGAAACCGCGCGACCATCTCCTTGGCGCGCGGCTGGTTCATCATGCGCGCGATCTGCGCGGCGATGTCGGCGGCCGTCTGCAGCTTGCCCGCCTGGGCGGCGGCCAGCAGGGCGTCATCAGGGGTGCTGTTCCACAGCAGATAGGACAGGCGGGTGGCCATGTCCCAACCGTCCAGCGGGACCAGTTTCTTGCCGCCCGCCGCCGGGCTCAGCTCGAAGCGATACAGGAACTCCGGCATCTGCAGGACCGTCGTGATCACCGATTGGACGCCCGACTTGAAGTCGCCGCCGGTGTCACGGCCAACCTGCCACACCCCCATCAGCACGGCTGCCTGATCGGCATCGATGGGACGCCGGTAGGCCTTGCCTGCGAACGAAGCGATGAAGCTCCTGGCACAGCCCTGCTCGCCGGCCGCGGCGGCGGGGTCGCAGGTAAGAACCCGCGACAGGCGGTTCTTGACGACGTCGGCGGCGATCTTCTCGGCCGCGCTCAGATACTGAAACGTGAGGACAGGCGGCGTCTCTTGTTCGGAGGCTTTATTCAGAAACGGATAAGTTGCAGTCGTCAGCTCTTCGGCGAAGTCGAGATTGAGCGCCGACACGTCACCCAGCAGATCCGTTACCGAGTTCAGGTAGTCCGCGTTCGTCAGGCGCCGCAAAGGCGTGGCGTCCACGTCGGTGATCTTCGCGCTGCAGGCGGCGACAGGCAGGTTCGGGTTGTCCGGCGGACCCACTCCCACGCCGCTGGGCGGTGCCCCCGGCGTGCCGATCTGCCCACTGCAGGCAAGCGTTAAAGCGAGAACCGCCAGTGCCGCACGTGTTGATCGGTCCATGCATAGAAATGCCCTCGAACCCTGCGAATGGTTCGCGAACAGATGGAAAACCGTGATTGGTCAGGCCATGGTCAGGCCACAGCGGACACTTCCAGGTGGCCGGCGCGACTTTCGCTCAATTCGCGGCCGCCAGCCCCTGCAGCGTCTCTTCGCGCACCAGGGCCAGGCACCGGCGCTTGAGATCGGTGAACGCCGCCGACGTGGTCACCTCGGCGCGGCGAGGTCGCGCGATGGGCACCGGCAGCGTCTCCCGGATCCGTCCCGGCCGCTGCGTCAGCACCACCACCCGATCGCCGAGCAGGATCGCCTCGTCGATGTCGTGGGTGACGAACACGATCGTCACCCTCACGCGCGCCCAGATCTCCAGCAGCAGCTCTTGCATCATCAGGCGCGTCTGGGCGTCCAGCGCCGCGAACGGCTCGTCCATCAGCAGCACGCGCGGTTGATTGACCAGCACGCGGGCGATCTCCACCCGCTGCTGCATTCCGCCCGAAAGCTGCGAGGGATAGCGATCGCCCAGGCCCGACAGGCCCACCAGATTCAGCATCTCGAGCGCTGCCGTCCGCCGCGCGCGCCGCCCCTGGCCGCGCATCTTCAGGCCGAAGGCCACGTTGTCCTCCACGGTCTTCCATGGCAGCAGGGTGTTCTGCTGGAACACCAACCCCAGCGCCGGGTGCGGGCCGTCCAGCGGCTGATCATCCAGTGACAGTGTCCCGCCGCTGGGCGCCACCAGCCCGGCCAGCGCCGACAGCAGCGTCGACTTGCCGCAGCCGGAAGGTCCCAGCACGGTGACGATCTCGCCCGGCGCCGCGTCCAGCGTCAGACGTTCGATGACCAGCTGGCGGGCGGCCCCGCTGCCCAGCGCCAGCGTCAATTGTCGCGCGGTCAGGCGTCCCGCCGGGGCCGTCATCGCGCCGGCTCCCGCAAGCGGTACCAGGGCATCAGCAGCGCGCCCACCCACTTCACCGCCAGGCTGCTCAGCATGCCGAACAGGCCGATGAACAGCATTCCCACCACGATGTCGGGATAGCGCTGCAGGTTGTACGACTCCCAGGTGTAATAGCCGATGCCGTACTGGCCGGAGATCATCTCGGCGGTCACCAGGCAGAACCAGGCCGTCCCCATCCCGATGCTGAGACCGGTGACGATGCTGGGCATCGCTCCGGGCAAGATCACCTCGCGAAACAGGGAAAAAGACCGCGCCCCCAGCGTGCGGGCGCCCGCCACCAGCCGCGCGTCCAGCCCCTCCACGCCGTGGATGGTGTTGAGCAGGATCGGGAACAGCGCGCCCATGAAGGTGATGAACACCATGCTCAGCTCGGACGACGGGAACATCAGGATCGCCAGGGGAATCCAGGCCACGCCCGGGATGGGACGTATCACTTCAAGCGGCGGCAGCAACAGATCGGCGGCCCGCTTCCAGCGGCCGATCAGCAAGCCAAGCCCGATCCCCACCACGGTCGCCCCCGCGAATCCGCCCAGGACCCGCCCCAGGCTGTTGCGCACGTGAAAGGCCAGCTTTGGCGAGGCCAGCAACCCGGCGGCGGCCACCGCCACCTCCGTCGGCGCCGGCACGTTGCGAAACTGCACGATCCCCAGATCGACATGATGGGACGCCGCCCACTGCCACAGCGCCATGCCCACCGCCAGCGACAGCCCGCGGGTCAACCAGCGCCCCACGCTCACCCGCGGCGGCACGCGCGGCACGCGCACCCGCGTCCGGGGCGCCCGGCGCCGCTGCGGCGTCCGCTGCTCCGCCATCACGCGCGGCGCGACCACCACCTCCGTCGGCACCGGGGCCAGGCTCATGGCAGCGCGGCGGTGGTGAGCTTGGCCGCGTCGACCACGCGCGCGCCGCCACCGTGGCTGCGGGCCCAGGCCTCGGCGCGCTCCCTGGTCAGGAAAGCGGCCAGCACCCCCTTCTTGCCGGCGCCGTCCTCGACAAACCAGGCCTTGCTGGCCAGCAACTTGAGGCCGCTGTCGCGATCATGCACAAAGGTCACGCGCAGCTTTTTTCCCTGTTTTTCCAGCTCGCTGACCGCCGCCAGCGTCGACTGCGGCGTGGCGTAGGCGCGCACCTTGGACTCGCCCGCCACCCAGATCTGCCCGGCCAGCGTCGCGTCGTTGATGGCCTGTCCGGTGCGCGCGTCCTTCCCGGTCAGCGGCACCTTGGCATAGCTTTTCAGCCGCGCCTGGTAGTCGATGCCCAGCTCTTGCGCGGCCTGCTTGATGAAGTGCTCGTCGATCCACCGGTCCAGATCCAGCGTGGTGTCGGTCTTCTTCAGCAGCTTCAACGTGTCGACGGCGACGGCCAGGCCCTTGCGGATCTCCGGCTTGAAGGTGAAGTCGCGGGTCTGGATCCCCAGCGGGCCGTGGAACATATAGTTCACCTCGGCCTCCACGCCGGTCACCGACTGGATCAGCTCGCTGTACTGCTCGGGCTCGGCGCGCACCAGGCGATCCGCCTCCAGCGACGCCTTCAGGAAGGCCACCACCAGCTCGGGATATTTGTCGGCGAAGGCGCCGGTGACCAGGGCGCCGTGCTCGGTGGGCACGCCCACCGTCGAGCCGTCGTAGATCTTGCGAGCGAACCCGCGGAACGGAAAGAGCTCGGCGAACGGGACAAACTCGGCGTGGGCGTCGATCTTTCCGGTCTTCAGGAAGGTGCCGCCCACCTCGGGCGCCTGCGAGACGATGGTGACGTCGCGCTCGGGATCCCAGCCGAGATCATGAATCGCCCGCAGCAACATCCCGTGCGCGGTCGAGCCGAAGGGCACCGAGATCTGCTTGCCCTTCAGCTCGCGCAGGCTTTGCACTGGCGAATCCAGCGGCACCAGGATGCCGTTGCCGCCGCCGGTGGGGCTGCTGGATAGCGGCCCCAGGAAGACGCTGCGCTCGCCCTGCTTCTGGAAGGCCACGCCGTTCAGCACCGAGGGAAAGTCGGCCATGGCCCCGAAATCCAGCTTGTGCGCCACCATCTCGCTGGTCAGCGGCGCCCCGGCGGTGAAATTTTTCCAGGTGATCTCGTACTGCGCGTCCTTGTACTTGCCGTCATGAGGCAAGAACTTTTCCAGCAGCTTCTTCTCGCGGATGATGAGACCCCCGGTGGCGCAGTTGATGGTCGAGTCCT
>JAXDMH010000560.1:0-4833 GCA_034666225.1 Myxococcales bacterium | reverse complement strand
GGCTGCGCCCATCAACCGCCGCGCGAGCTGGTCATGGCGCGAGACGCGTACCAACACGCCAGCAACGGGCCGGCCATGGCCGTGAAGCCGGACGAAGTGCACAAGGCCTATACCGCGTTGCAGGCGGCTGAACGCAGCTTCTCCGAAGATCCCGACAGCAGCGCCACCCGCGATCTGGCCTACATCGCCGAGCGCAAGGCGGAGCTGGCGGAAGCGCTGGCCGCCGGCCAGACCGCTGAAGACAGGCGCGCCGACGCCAAGGACACCTTGGAGAAGAAACAAGCGGTGGCTGTTCAACAGACCCGCCGACAGCTGGGCGAGACCAAACAACAGCTGGGACAGACGCGACAGCAGCTGGACCAGGCACGCCAGGACTCTCAACAGACGCAGGAACAACTGGCGCAGGAGCAGGACGCCCGCGCAGCGGCCGAGCAACAAGCCAAGCAAGCCAACGACGCGCTGCTGGCGTTGCAGGCCAAGGAAGAGGCGCGCGGCATGGTCATCACGCTCTCGGGCAGCGTGTTGTTCGCGTCCAACGAATCGATTCTGCTTCCCGACGCGCAGACGCGCCTGAATCAGGTCGCCGACGCTCTGCTGCAAAACAAGGAGCGCACGGTGATCGTCGAGGGGCACACCGACTCGCGCGGGTCGGCGGCGCTGAATCAGTCGCTGTCGCAGCGCCGAGCGGACGCGGTACGGGTGTATCTGATCTCGCGCGGCTATCCGCCCGAGCGAATCGAAGCGCACGGCATCGGCCCGGATCGTCCGCTGGCCGACAACAAGAGTCCGGAGGGCCGGGCCAACAACCGTCGGGTCGAGATCATCGTTCCGCCTCGTTCCAAGTTCTCGGCCGCGCCGTAGACTGCCCGTGAGCGCCAGATTTACGCGGCGGCAGCGCTCGCCAGCCGGGCCGTGCCGTGACCGTGTCAATCAGCGCGCGCGGGGCGGGCGGCGCATGGACGAACGAACGTTCGCCAGCATCGAAGCGCGGGAGCGCACCAATGCTGGCGACGGGGGCAGGCCTACTCGACTACTGGTGGTGGCGGATGATCGTGATGCTGCCGTTGGCGTCCTTGCCGATCTGGGCGCTGAGCGACGGGCCGTTGACCATCGGCACCACGGTGGGGCCGGCGGCCAGGGGAAGGACAGCGCTGACCGAGCCAGTGGCGATCGCGGGGCGGGCGGAAACCATGAAGTTGCTGATGGTGATGACGCCGCCGTCGCGCGAGTGAGACCGATCGCGAATGGTCGACGCCGAGCCGGTGGCGGCGAAATTCAGGTTGACGGTGACACTGCCCGACTTGAACTCTCCCGTGTCCGGATCCGGCTCTGTCGTTACGGGCACCGTGGCGCCGATGTGACCGCTGGCCAGGTCCGTGGCCACGAGGCCGTTCACGTCCGTCACGAACCCGGACATGTTGAGGTTATCGCCGGTGCAAAGGTTGATGTATTGAATCGCGACCAGAAGGGCAGATTGCATGGTGGTCACGCCGTCGCTCTTGATGAGCGAGCTGTCCCAGTGAACGTCGACCGAGGAAATGGCGGTGCCCGAACCGCAGGAGCCGTCCATGGCGGAAGAAAATGAGGCGGTCAAGGACTTGTCCTTGACCTTCACGATTTCGACCGTTGGCGCGGCCATCGCCGATCCGGCCATCGCGGTTACGAGCACAAGTGCCGTTACAAGACTGACTTTTCTCATGTGGGACCTCCGTGTCGGGTGCAGGTTGAAGCATGTATCTGTGTCCAAATGCGTACGTCAAATTACATAAGACACAGCGTTATTGTCAACAAGATTGGTACTTTTGATTACATTTTCTGATGGAGCATTCGTGTTTATAACGTAATTACACGTATTTAGATGTCGGGCGCCCGGCCGATTCCAACCAAGCCGCAGCAGGCGACGACGGCTCCGAGCGGGCGGCAGCAGACTTCGAGTCTTGTCAGCCTGATAGCCGGTGAGAGCTGCCCCGACACCATCGGGCAATCGCGAGCAGTGACGCGCATTCCACTTACGTTGGATGCCCGTCCTGTCGATGCTCTGACCAGGCGCGCTGGCCACGCAAGCCCGATATGTCGCACAGAGTGGCCGTCGCCTTCATTCAAGTCGGTTCATTGATCGCCAGAGACGAAACACACCTTGTGAGCCCGATGGGAGAGCCAGAGTGCCGATGGTGACCGCTGCTGGACACGCCACGCGCATCGTTTCGTTCCTCAATGAGGTGAAGACGGGCAGCGTGGTGAATGGCAAGTACCTCATCGAGGAGCATCTGGGTTCCGGCGGGATGGGCAGCGTCTATACCGCGCGTCACCTGCAGCTTGGCACCAAGCTCGCGATCAAGTTGCCGCTTCCGGAGTTCCTCGGCGACGTCGAGGCGATCGGGCGATTTGACCGCGAGGCCAGGGCAGCGGCGAAGATCTCCGCTGAGAACGTCGTTCGTATTCTGGACGTTGGGCAACTGGAGAGCGGCGCTCCCTACATCGTGATGGAGTTCCTGGAGGGACAGGACGCGGCGGTCTATCTGAAAGAACACGGTCGTCTTTCGATCGGACATGCCATGGATGTCTTGCTGCAGGTCTGCGCCGCGGTTGCCGCCGCCCATGCCATGGACATCGTTCACCGGGATATCAAACCGTCGAATCTGTTCTTCGTCCCCAGGCCGACTGGTCGACCGCTGGTCAAAGTGCTGGACTTCGGTGCCTCAAAAATTCTCTCGGCCGACGGTCAGGCCTCCCGCCATGTCACCAAGACCGGCACGATCCTGGGCTCGCCCGGGTATGTTCCGCCCGAGCATTGGTTCAGCTCGAAAACCACCGACAAGCGATCGGACATCTGGGCGCTTGGGGTTGTTCTGTATGAGTTGCTGACCGGGCAGTTGCCATTTGATGAAGAGAGCCTTCCCGTCCTGGCGACGAAGATCGCCTACCAACCCGTCGTACCGCCGCGCATACTCCGCGATGAGATCCCCGACGATCTCGAGCAGGTTGTGCTTCGCTGCCTGGAAAAGAAACCGGCCGATCGATTCCAGGACGTCCCGGCGCTGGCCCAGGCGCTGGACTCGTGCCAGCGCCGCTACAATGCTTCGGGCAGATCTTCCGTCAATCAACCGACTCAGGTGAGCAAGACGGCCGCCGCTGCCGTTGCGGCGGTCAATCGATGGCGCCGATCGTTCCCGTTTTCGAATCGAGCAGCCGCGGCGGCTCTGGTTGGCCTGCTGGTCATGGTCGGGATCGGCGCGTTCATCCACAATCGAGGGTCCGTCGCGGCGGGGCAGCGCGCGAATCTCGCGGTCCGGACGTCGCACCCCACGCCGCAGTTCGTTCCGCTCGTTTTCGCTGCAGCGCCAGCGAATTCGCCGAGCGTGGCGACAGAGTCGCCGCTCCTGCCCTCGCCAGTTACGCGGCCGAAAGCGGTGCCGCCTGAGCGGTATTCGCCGCGCCCGGGTGTCGGGCACGCCCGCGTGGCCAGCGAAGGTCAGCGACCTCCGGAAGGCGGAGCAGGTACGAACGCCACGCGCTGCAACCCGCCCTATTACTTCAAGGCCAAGGGAATCCGTGTCTTCAAGGTCGAGTGCCTATGATCGCCCGGCAATCGCTTCCCTTGCTGCTGTCGATCGGAGTGGCCGTCGCTGGCATCGGTGTCCCCGTTCCCGCGCGCGCCAATCGGTCAAAGCAGCAGTGCGTGGACGACAACGAGAAGGCGCAAGAACTGCGTGGCCAGGGTCATTTCGCCGCCGCCAGCGCACGGCTGGAACGTTGCGCGATTGAATCCTGTCCGGCGATTGTCAGGGACGACTGCGCACGCCGGCTCAACGCGCTTGGGGGCGCGCAGCCGAGTTTGGTGTTCGAGGTGCGAGCTCCATCAGGAATGGACATCAGTTCCGTTCGCGTTTCCGTCGATGGTCAGTTGCTGACAGACCATTTGGATGGGACACCGCTGAAGATCGATCCTGGACCTCACGCCTTCACCTTCGCGGTCCCCGGGCACCCGGAGGTCACGCAACGCCTGGTGGTCAGGGAAGGCGAGGCCCTGCGACACGAACGTGTCGTCATCGGCGTCTTGCCGACCACGCCCCCGGATGCGCCCATCGGGCCAGCGGATCAAAGCCGGGGACGAAGCACGCGCCAGCTGATCGGACTGTCCGCGGCCGGGGTGGGAATGGCGGGCGTGGTTGTCGGCACGGTCTTCGGGCTGATGGCAAGGTCGGCCTGGACCGCGGCGAGGGACGCGTGCGGCGGAGATCCCAGCCAATGCTTGGACGCGCCCCGTGCCAACTCGCATCGAAGCCAATCCTTGAGCGACGGAAGCGTTTCAACCGTGGCATTCCTGGCCGGGGGAGCTCTGATCGCCGGCGGCGCTTTGCTGTATCTCACGGGAGGCGAAAGCCCTGCGAAGAGACCTGAAGGCCTGGTGCTCGGTGCCACCGTCGATTCGGGAAGGACGGGCATCGTTCTTCGGGGGGTCTTCTGATGTGGCGCTGGGTCGTGACCCTGCGGGTATGGTTCGTGGCCCCGGTCTTCATCGCCTCGCTCTGCGCGCTAGGCGGAGGATGCTCCGAGTTGCTGGGGGTCGCCGACATCACCGCCGCCACCGATGGCTCCGCGACCGATGGTCCTTTGTTGAACAACTTCTGCGACCGCGCGTCGTGGAGGGCAACCGCGTCCCGCGGCGATGGCCCCGGTCCCTTCGCCGGCATCGACGGCAACCTTGCCACCCGCTGGAGCAGCTTGCGGGGCCAAGACGGAACCGATTGGTACCAGGTCGACTTTGGCGGTCCGGTGAAGCTGACCAACATCACCCTGAACAACACGCAAG
The DNA here is from genome assembly GCA_034666225.1 of Myxococcales bacterium. GTDB lineage: Bacteria > Myxococcota_A > Polyangia > Fen-1088 > Fen-1088 > DATKEU01. The sequence continues at coordinate 20 of JAXDMH010000560.1, read as the reverse complement.
TTTCTCCCTACGACTACCCT
>JAXDMH010000559.1:0-5667 GCA_034666225.1 Myxococcales bacterium | reverse complement strand
CCTGCATGAGATCGGTCTTGGTGTGCAGGCGCCCAGCCGTATCAGCGATCACCACATCGAAGCCTTCGCTGGCGCCTCGTTTGACCGCTTCGAAGATGACAGACGATGGGTCGGCGCCTTCTTTGCCTCGCACCAGCGTGGCGCCCACGCGGTTGGCCCAGATCTCCAGCTGCTCCGTGGCGGCGGCGCGAAAGGTATCGCCTGCGGCCAGCAACACCTTCTTACCGTCGGCGACCAGCTTGTCGGCTAGCTTTCCTATTGTCGTGGTCTTGCCGCTGCCGTTGACGCCGATCACCAGAAGGACGAAGGGGTGGGCGGAGCCAAAGTCGATGTCCCGCGCCTGCAGAGACAGAATCTGGGCGCTGCGCTGCCGCAAGAAGGTCCATACCGATTCTGGTTCGCGCAGTTCCTTGCGAGACAGCGACTGGCGGAGCTCTTCAAGAAGTTTTTGGCTGGTGCGGACGCCGATGTCCGCGGTCAGCAGGATCTTTTCGATCTCGTCGACAACAGATGGGTCGATCTCCTTGCGGCCGGCGAAGACCTCGCCCAGTCGCGAGATCCATCCCGAGCGGGTCTTGGCCAGACCGGGAGCCAGCGCGGCGCCGTCTTTCTTTTTTCGGATCGGCTCGGCGGGGGGGGGCGCGGTCGGCTTTTCAACGACGGGCGCGGGCGCGTGAACGGGAAAAGGAATGACCTGCCCGATTTTTTCGGCCGGCGGGCCGGGGGCGGGCGCCGGTTTCGGCAGCGGCTGTGGTCGGGGAACTGGTTGCGGCAGCGCCGCCTCGGGTGCCTCTTCCGGTTCGGCTTCGGGCTGGGCCAGTACCTGGCTGGGTCCTTCTCCCGCTTGTTCGATCTGCCGCCGGCGCGAGGCGCGGGCCCGGCGGACGGCAAAATACCCGGCAATACCCGTGATTCCGACGCCGCCCAGGATGGCGGCCAGCTCGATCAGCTCGTTAGGGTTAAAGTTGACGCCCGGCTCCATGTTTTGGTGCGGCGGACAATAGCACTAAGCATTTGCGATTGAAGGGGAAAGACCGACATCGGGGCTGTGGGACCGCTGGCCGTCGACGAAAAACTTGCCTTGGCCATTCAACCGCTGGACGCTGTTTACATGGTCTCCTGGCGAGTGGTATGTAGAGAGGCCACGGTGACGATACACCTAACGTATTGTCACGGCAGACACCCCGGAGGCTGAGTTTTGAAGATAAAGCGCATCGAGATTTGCGGCTTCAAGTCCTTCGTCGAAAAGACGTCGATCTCGTTCCCCGACCCGATCACGGCCATCGTGGGACCGAACGGCTGCGGCAAATCAAACATCGTGGACGCCATCCGCTGGGTGATGGGCGAGCAATCCGCCAAGCACTTGCGTGGTCGGGCCATGGACGACGTCATCTTCGCCGGCTCGGAGACCCGCGGCCCCACCGGCCTGGCCGAGGTGTCGCTGACGTTCGACGCGCGTGGCCTGGACTCGGGTGCGGCGCCGGGGGGCGTCCCCTGGGGCGCGGTGGGGCCCGAAGAGGTGGTGGTGACCCGCCGTCTGTACCGCGCTGGCGACAGCGAGTATTTGCTGAACGGTGTGCCGTCGCGTCTCCGCGACGTGGTGGAATTTTTCTTGGGCACCGGCGTCGGTTCGAAGGCCTACGCCATCATCGAGCAAGGGCGCATCGGGTTCATCGTTTCGTCGCGTCCTGATGATCGCCGCGGCCTGTTCGACGAAGCGGCCGGAATCACCAAGTACAAGGTGAAGAAGAAGGCGGCCGAGCGGCGCATGGATTCGACGCGCCAGCATCTGCTGCGGGTATCGGACATCATCGGCGAGATCGAGACGCGGCTGCGTTCGCTGCGCCTGCAGGCGCAAAAGGCAGAGCGGTACAAACGGTACAAGGCCGAGCTGAAAGACATCGAGCTGTGGTCGGCGGCGCAGCGTTACCTGGGCCACCTGGCCGAGGAAAAGGCCTTGCGCGAGGAGCACACCTCGGTCTCGGCGCAGCACGAATCCTCGGCGGCGACGATGGCCGTCGAAGATGTTTCGGTCGAGGCCGAGCGCCTGTCGGTGACGGAAGAGCTGTCCGAGCTGAACGCGGCCAAGGATGATCTGTTCGCGCTGTCGAACAAGGCCCAGCTGGGAACCCAGCGTGCCGATCACTATGAGGACGAGGCGCTGGCGTTGACGACGCGGGCCGAGGCGGCTCGCAAGGAGATCGCCGATCTGCTGGCCCGGGCCACCGAGCACGCGGCGACCATCGGCGAGCTGGAAGGGCAACTGGCTCTTCTGGACGACCAGGCCGAAGCCAGCCGGAGCAATTACGAGGTCAAGGCCGCCGATCACGACCAGGCGCGGGCCGCCCTCAACACCGCCCGCCACGATCTGGAAGCGTGCGTCGCCGAGCTGGCCAGCGGCCGGGCGCGCATCGCCCGCAACGAGGCAGAGAAAGCCGCGGCCGCGGCCCGTCGTGAAGACCTGACGTTCCGGCTGGACGGCCTGGGCGGCGAGGACGCGGCGGCGGAAGAACGATTGGGCGTGGTGATTGCCGAGGACCAGTCGCTGTGCGCCAGCCTGGCCGAGCTGCGGGCGCGGCGCGACGATCTGGGCGCGCGGCGCAAGACGGACGAGGCTCGTCAAACGGCGTTGCGGGCCGACGTGGCGCGCGGCGAGCTGGAGCTGGAGACGTTGCGCGAGGAGGCGCACCGTCGGCGCTCGCGGCTGGCGTCGCTGCGCGAAATTCAGGATCGCTACGAGAGCTTCCAGAAGGGCGTGCGCGCCATCATGCAGCAGCACCGGGAGCGCGAAGGGCGGGGGAGCGCGTCGGGTATCCGCGGCGTGGTGGCGGACATCGTTCAGCCGCCACCCGAACTGGAGATGGCCGTCGAGGCGGTGCTGGGCGAGCGCCTGGGCAACATCATCGTCGAATCGCACGAGGTCGGCGTCGAAGCCATCGAGTTTCTCAAGACGCGCAGCGAGGGTCGGTCCAGCTTCATTCCGCTTGGGCTGCGCTCGTCGGCGGCCATGGCGGCGCCGGTGGGGACCGTGCTGTTTGACGCCGCGGGCGGGATGGCCGTCGAGCACGCCGAGTCGCTGCCGGCGATGCTGGCCGCTTCGTTGCCGGCGTCTCTCCCGGAGAAGTTGCCCTGGCCGACGGGCGAGGGCGTGCGCGGACCGATTCTGGAGCTGATTGGTTATGACCGGCAGTACGACAAGGTTGCCAGCTATCTGCTGGGCGATGTCCTGGTCGTCGAAAATCTGCAGAAGGCCATCGAGCTGTGGCGCGAAACCAAGACCGACAAGACCATCGTCACCATTGATGGCGAGGTCGTCGACCCGCACGGCGTGGTCACGGGCGGGTCGCGCGAATCGGCGACGGCCGGCGTGCTGGAACAAAAGCGCGAGATCCGCGAGCTGGAAGAGATCGTGGCGCGCCTGGAGAGCGATTATCAGGAGGCGCTGGCCCGCCACATCGGGTTCAAGCAGCAACTGGGCGACGTGGGCAAGGCCATCGAAGAGCTGGTCGGCCAGCAGCGCAGCGACGAGATGGGGATCGTCTCGCAGCAGAAGGATCTCGATCGGGCGTCGGAGGAAGGGCGGCGGTTGACGGCACGTCGTCAGCAGCTGGCCGTGCAAAGCGAGGATCTGCGGCGGTCGCTGGGCGATACCGAGCGCCGGCACGAAGAAGCGACGTCGGCGCTGGAGCGTGACTGGGAGACCGTGGCCGCCGCCGAGGCCCGCAGCGGCGAGCTGCGCACGCAGTCGCTGGCGCTGGCCGAGCAGGTCGACGCCCTGGTCGGCGAGCTGACGACATTGAAGGTGGCGGCGGCGCAAGCGCAGGATCGCCGCGCCAACGCCCACGCCACGCTGGGTCGATTGACCGCCGAGCGCGCCGATCACGAGAGCAGGGCCGCCCGGCTGGAGCAGACCATCGCCGATGAGGAGGCGCGCGTGGAGACCTTGCGCGCCGACGCCCGTCAGCTGCGTGAGGAAGCGGCGCTGTGGCACGCGGAGGCGGAGGCGCGGGCGCGGGCGCACGCTGAACGCCAGGGCGGACTGGAACAACGCCAGTCGGCGCTGGCCCAGCGCGACGCCGAGTTGCGGGCGCTGCGCACCGAGGTGAACCGATTGGCGCAGGCCATGGGGCGCCTGGAGCTGCGCTGCCAGGAGGCCACCATGCGCCGGACGTCGCTGGAAGAGCACGTGGCCGGACGCTATCGGGACGTGGTCCTGGCCGACGTGGTCATCGACTATCACCTGCGTCCGCTGGTGGGTGAGATCGAGGAAACGCGCATGAGCGAGCTGCGCGGGCTGATCGAACGCATGGGGGAGATCAACCTCACGGCTATCGAGGAGTCCGAAGAGCTGCAGAAGCGCTTTGACTTCCTGACCACGCAACGCGCGGATCTGGAGTCGGCCATCAGCCAGCTGGAGTCGGCCATCGAGAAGATCAACCGGGCGTCGCGCAAGCGGTTCCGCGAGACCTTCGACGCGGTGAACGCGAAATTCCAGGAGGTCTTTCCCCGTCTGTTCGGGGGCGGGCGCGCCTGCCTGCAGCTGACCGACGATCGCGACCTGCTGGAGGCCGGGGTGGAGATCATCGCCAACCCGCCGGGCAAGAAGGTCATGCAGAACATCGAGCTTCTGTCGGGCGGCGAGAAAGCGCTGACGGCGGTGTCGCTGCTGTTCGCCATCTTCCTGGTCAAGCCGTCGCCTTTCTGCTTGCTGGACGAGGTCGATGCGCCGCTGGACGAGGCGAACGTCGGTCGTTTCAACGACGTCGTGCGCGAGATGACCGACCGCTCTCAGTTCATCATCATCACCCACAACCGCCGGACCATGGAGATCGCCGATCGCCTGTGCGGCATCACCATGGAAGAGCCGGGCGTGTCAAAGCTGGTGGCGGTCAACCTGCGCGGCAACCGCATCGGGCGGGCGACTGTGGCCACGGAATCGCAAGCCCAGGCCTGACCGCGTTGACGTTCCAAGTTACGGCAAATACACTTGACAGGCCCGATCATCGGAGGGCATCTAGTGCGCCCGAGAGGACTGGCAGGAGACGGACGATATGGCGACTTACATCACCGAAGAGTGCATTAACTGCGGCGCGTGCGAACCGGAGTGCCCCAACGAGGCGATCAGCGAGGGCGACGACATTTATGTGATCGACCCCAAGCTGTGCACCGAATGTGTGGGATTCCACGACCACGAGGCCTGCCAGGCAGTGTGCCCGGTCGAGTGCTGCCTGCCCGATCCCAAGCACCCCGAGACCGAGGAGCTCCTCATCGGACGCGCCAAGGAGCTGCACCCGGACAAGGATTTTGGGGCGACTTATCCCTCCCGTTTCCGCAAGGCCTAAGAGACTAGGGAGCGGTCGCGCTCAGTCGGTCCGGGTCTGCTTCGATGGTGTGCGAGCCGGCCAGGGCCTGCGTGAACTCGAGGAAACGGGCGGTGCGCCAGCGCTCGAAGATCTGATCGCGTAGTTTTTCGCGGGCGTCGGCGAAGGAGATGTTCTCGGCCGGGCGCTCTGCGAGATAGGTCGCCACGTGAAAGCCGGTTTCGGTGGTGACGAGGGGTGTTCGCTGGCCGACGTGGGTCAGGCGCTGGACCTCGCGGCCGACTTCAATCGGAAACGGATCGTCGATCGCCTGCCAGTCGCGGCTGAACTGGACCTTGCGCTCTTT
>JAXDMH010000558.1:0-5136 GCA_034666225.1 Myxococcales bacterium | reverse complement strand
GAAGAACCGCCTGTGCATCCGCAAGACGCCCGGGCCCGAGCTGTTGCGGCCGCAGGCGTTTTCGGGCGACGACGGCCTGACCGTGGTGGAACGGGCCAGCTATGGCGTCATCGGCTCGATCACGCCCACCACCAACCCGACCGAGACGGTGATCAACAACGCCATCGGCATGGTGTCGGGCGGCAACGCCGTGGTGTTCAACGTCCACCCGTACGCGGCCAAGGTCAGCGCCTGGTTCATTCACCTGCTGAACGAGGCGATTGTCGGGGCGGGCGGGCCGGAAAATCTTTTGTGCTGCGTGGAGCGGCCGACCATCGAGAGCGCGCAGCAGCTGATGCGCCACCCGGGCATTCGGTTGCTGGTGGTCACCGGCGGTCCGGGCGTGGTGAAGGAGGCGATGAACGCCGGCAAGAAGGTGATCGCCGCCGGTCCCGGCAACCCGCCCGCCGTCGTCGACGAGACCGCCGACCTGGACAACGCCGCCCGCAACATCGTCCTCGGCGCCTCGATCGACAACAACATCATCTGCACGGCGGAAAAAGAGGTCATCGCCGTGGCCGCCATCGCCGACAAGCTGAAAGAAAAGCTGGCCGCCAACGCCTGCCATTTCGTCGATGGCAAGCAGCTGGCGGCCCTGGAAAAGCTGGTGCTCGCGGAGGGCAAGCACCCCAACAAGGACTTCATCGGCAAGAACGCCGGCGTGATCCTGCGCCAGATCGGCGTGCGCGCCGGCGACGAGCTGCGCCTGGTCATGGCCGAGGTCGACGAGAAGCACCCGTTCGTGCAGCTGGAGATGCTGATGCCGGTGTTGCCGCTGGTGCGTGTCCCCGACGCCGCCGAGGCCATCGCCATGGCCAAGCGGGTCGAGCACGGGTTCGGGCACACGGCGGTGATGTACTCGCGCAACATCGAGCACATGCACGCCATGGCCCGCACCATCAACACGTCGATCTTCGTCAAGAACGCGTCCAACCTGGCCGGCCTGGGCGAAGGCGGCGAGGGGCACACGTCGTTCACCATCGCCTCGCCGACGGGAGAAGGGCTGACCACGGTCCTCAATTTCACGCGCGAGCGACGCTGCACGCTGAAAGAATACTTTCGGTTCGTATGAACGAGGCGCTGGCACTGATCGAACTGTCGTCGATCGCGCGCGGCTATCAGGTGGCGGACGCCGTGGTGAAGAAGGCGCCGGTCACGCTGCGCGACTGCCGCGCGGTCAGCCCGGGGAAGTTTCTGGTGCTGTTCGACGGCGACGTGGCCTCGGTCGACGAGGCGTTCCGGCGCGGGGTGGAGGTGGCCGGCGATCGCCTGGTCGACAAGCTGTTTCTGCCGCAGGCGCATCCCCAGATGGGGCCGGCGGTGCGCGGCGAGGTCAGCGCCCGCGACGGCGTGGAATCGTACGCCGTGGTCGAGACGCTGTCGGTGGCGTCGACCCTGCTGGCCGCTGACGCGGCGGCCAAGGCGGCGGCGGTGCGTGTCATCGAGATGCAGCTGGCGCGCGGGATCGGCGGCAAGGCGTTTTTTGCCCTGTCGGGCGCGCTGGCCGACATCGAGGCGGCCGTGGAGGCAGCGCTGACCGTGACCGACGGTAAACTGATGCTGGGGACCGAGATTATCCCGGCGCCGCATGACGAACTGGTGGCCCGGCTGCCATGAAAAAGGGCCAGTCGCTGATCCAGCCGCCGGTCTCGGCCGTACACCCCGCATGCCCAACCTGAACATGGCCGTCGAGCAAACCACGCCCCTTCGTCCATCGCCCGCCAGTGTGGGTACGGGCGCGCCGGCGCCCGCCTCGGTGGCCGAGGTGGTGTCAGGACCCGCCACACTGGACGAGCTGGCGGCGCTGACGGCGGACGAACTGCAGGTCATCTATGGCCAGGCCGCCACGCCGACCATCGCCGAGGTGGCCGGCGACCTGCGCGGGCGCATGCTGGCTTTCAACAGACTTGGCCGCGGGCTTTTCGCGCGGGCGCTGCGGGCGTTCGCGGGCTGGCGGTTCTTCCCCTGGCGCGGCAAGAGCTTTGCCGCGCTGGGCCCCGACCACGGTGAAGGGATCAACCGCGTCTTCGGCGATCGCCGCCCGCGCAAGTGGTTCCGCTTTGAAACCAAGATCGGCCCGTCACGCGCCGGCGCCTTCGACGCCTTTCACCTGGATTACGACAACCCCGGCAATCCGTTTTACATCCGGGCCATCAAGGACGAGATCCGTCGGGTTCGCCCCGGCCTGTACCTGGGACAGGCGTATCTGGTGACGAGCAAGCGGGCGCGCCTGGTGCTGTACTTCGGGCTGTCGTCTTCTTCCTCGTCGGGGGCATAAGCGATCAGCATGGCCACCGTCAGCCGCGACGGCGTGGTCATCGCCTACCAGGTTTCATCGCCACCGGCCGACGCGTCGCCGTCGCCGCCGCCGACGGTGGTGCTGCTGCACAACATCATGTGCGACCGCCGCGTCTTTGAACACGCGGTGGCTACATTGCGCCCGCGCTTTCGGGTCATCGCCGTCGATTTTCGCGGTCATGGCGAAAGCGCTCTGGGCGCGCGGCCGTTCACCATCATCGATCTCGTCGATGACGTGCTGGCGGTGATGGATCAGGAAGGCGCGCAGCAGGCGACCGTGGTGGGCCTGTCCATCGGCGCCACGGTGGCCATGGAGCTGGCCCTGCGCGCGCCCGGACGCGTCCAGCGACTGGTGTTGATGGGCGCCGATGCATCGCCCGACGGCGGGGTGGCCCGGCTGCGCAATGGCCTTTTCTGTCAGCTGGTGATGCTGATGGGCCTGCGCTGGTTCTTGCTGGCCGGCGTGCTGCAAACGCTGTTTGGCGTGTGGTTCCGCACCCAGGCTACCGAACAGTTTCAGGTCTTCCGCGAGCGCATCGCCGCCATGGAACGACGGGCGGCACGCGCTTCGATGCGCGCCTGGACCGGGCGGCGGCCATTGCTGGAGGCTGTCGGTGCGCTACGCATTCCCGTGCGCGTCGTCGTCGGTGAACAGGACGTGTCGTGTCCGCTTCCTTGCGGGCAGCGCTTGCAAGCGGTCATCCCGGGCGCCGAGCTGGTGCGCATTCCCAACGCCGGCCACACCATGACCGCCGAGCGACCAGAAGAGACCACGGCCGCGATCGCGTCGTTTCTCGGCGTTTAGCCTAGTTTTTTAAGCGCGCGCCTCGGATGGCCACGGTCGGGTGCGTCGGGAGGCGGTCCGGCCGGTGCGGTGTTTCTCATGCTAGTGTGCGGTGGTCGATTGCGGGGAGGCGGCTGGGGCCAGGCTTACCTTTTGGAGGCGATTCCATGAACTTTCCGCAGCGTGCGCATTCCTTGGCAGCGATTCTGATTGCGGCGTCCGTCAGCGCCTGTTCCAGCAGCCCTTCCAGTTCAGGCACGGGCGGCATGGGCGGCAGCAGCCCAGACGTGAACAACCCGTCGGGAAGCGGCGGCAGTCAGGTCGGCAGCGGTGGCAGCGGTGGAGACTCGGCGACGGGCGGCAGCGGCGGCGCGGTGACGGGCTCCGGCGGCTCGACGCCGGCGACGGGCGGCAGCAGCGGTGTCGACGGTGGCACCGACGTCAGCAGCGAAGCGGGTGGTGACACCGCGCCGGGCGCCTGCCCGTACATGTTCTGCGAGGACTTTGAAAGCGACAAGGCCGGCATGCCGCCCAACCCGACCCGCTGGCATCAGGACGGAACCACGACCATCGTCGACACGGTCAAGCCCCACAAGGGCACGCAGGCAATGCATGTGCTGCCGCACGTGGGCGCGCTGTGCACCGACGGCCAGCCCTGTTTAGCGGCGCGGTTTGCGCGGATAACGGATGCCTTCCCGCAGGCACTACACAAGACGCAATACGGCCGGATGTATTTCTATCTCAATCAGATGCCGACGGACACGCAGTACTACCACTGGATGGTGATGGAGGCGAACGCCAGCACCTCGTACTCCGGCGGCCTGGCCCTCCGGCAAGGCGGCGAGTTGCCGGCCGGCGGCCCCGTCACCAACGGCGTGGCCAAGAACTACATGCTCACGCACATCGATACCCACAACAAGATGGACAATCCGTTCGAGACGGAACGCGGACGCGTCCAGACGCAGACGCCGCTGACCAACAAGGTCTGGTATTGCCTGGAGTGGTTCATCGATGCGCCCAGCCAGAAAGCCCGTTACTGGTTGAACGGCGACCAGCGCGCGGGGCTGGACTGGAACGGTCCCATCGCCGGCATGCCGCAGTTCACGTTACCGGCCGAGTTCAAATCCATGGCCTTCGGGATGCGGGCGTTCCAGGTGTCGACGCAACAGTTTGAACTCTTCGTCGACGATATCGCCCTCGACTCGAAGCAAATCGGCTGCAATTAATACCTCGTTGGTGGCTCGTCTGGCTGGCCTCGTCCGGAAAGAGATCGGACCGCAGGAGAAGGCCGCGCTCGGTCGCTAATATCATCAGGCGGCGTCTCTCGCGGCCTTCTGCGAGGACCGAATGGCGCGGCCCGAAAGGTGAGATCTTTTCGGACGATCGAGCCGCGACAATCAGAGGTCGCGGTGCTTTGAAGACTGCCCCAGACCGGCGCGCGAAGGCAGCCCGCGCTTGGTGCGGCTCGCGAGGTTGGTTCGTGAAGGTAGCGCTTGCTACCGCACCATCCGGTCCTCGGACGAAGCCCCTCCAAGTCGAGGTAACGTCGAGCACTGTAGGGGCTTCGTCCTGCGGTCCGTCCTTTTCCGGAGAATCAGACTCGCTGTTATGCTCGATTCGAGTTCAACGAGGCCCATCCAGTCACTGCGACGAGGGACCAGCGGGCGCGGTCACTGGCAGCCGGCGGTTTTGGTGGGGCCCAGGTCGGCCCATTGGATGCGGCCGTCGGGGACGCCCCAGCGGGCGTCGGTGAAGCTCTCGATGTCGATGAGGGCGTCTGCGTTGCCGCGGTTCTGGGTGCAGCAACCGTCGCAATCGGCGTCGCCGCAGGTGTCGAACACGGTGACCACGATGCTCTTTGAACCGGAGCGCAGGCAGAGATCGTGCAGGTTCAAGGCGGCGAAGTTGGGGAAGGCCGCCACGATGTTGTGGGACATCACCCAGCTCTTTGGCTTCTTGTCGTTGCATGAAGCGAACAGCCCCTCGAACTCGCAGCCGCTGAACTTGATGCACTC
>JAXDMH010000557.1:0-2646 GCA_034666225.1 Myxococcales bacterium | reverse complement strand
TGAATCCCCGATTTCGTAAATCGATCGCACTGCTTTTTCCGCTTATTTCCCTTGGCAGCCAGACAAGGGATCGCCGAGTATTAAATGGTCAATCCTTCCGCGAATCGGATCGCGCGCGCGCCCCCCTCGACGCGTTGGAGGACGAAATATGGTTTCGAAAGAGACTGATCCGAGCATTGACCTTCGTCGCCTGGAGGCGAGCGGGATCAAAAGACCGGTCTTGATTTGCCTGGGCGGAGGTGGCACCTCCGGCGCGCCGATGGCGGCGGCGCTGATCGAAGTGGGACGCGGCATCGAGCTTGGTCGAGGGGCGGCGCCGCCGGGGGCGCAACGGTTTCAAACCAACGACCCGATGATGTCGCGGCGCCACGCCGAGCTGTCGGTCAGGTTGGACGGCACTGTGCTGGTGCGTGATCTCGACAGCAGCAACGGCACCTGGATCGACGGCGTCCGCGTGTACGGGCAAGAGGTCTTGCGCGACGGTGCGGTGGTCTTCGCCGGCGCGCACGTCTTCGTCCATCGCCAGCTGACGATGGCGGATCGGATCGCCATCGAACAAGAAATGACCGAGCCGTTTGCCCCCTACCCGACGGTGTCGCCGGCCACGGCGCGCCTGATCCAGCAGATGCGGCAGCTGGCGCAATCGGATCTGGATCTGCTGCTGGGAGGCGAGACCGGCGTGGGCAAGGAGGTCTATGCCCAGGCCATCCACCGGGCCAGCGGGCGCAAGGGATCGTTCGTCGCCATCAACTGCGCGGCGCTGCCGGACGCGCTGATCGAAAGCGAGCTGTTCGGGTACGCCAAGGGCGCCCATTCCATGGCCGATCAGAGCAAACCGGGACTTCTGGAGCAGGCCGACGGCGGGACGCTGTTCCTCGACGAGATCGGCGACATGCCGGGCGTGGCCCAGTCGAAACTGCTGCGCTTCCTGCAGGACGGGTCGTTCGTGCCGCTGGGGGCGGTGCGACCGAGGCGCGTCGAGGTTCGGGTCATCGCTGCCACGCGGCGGGCCATCACCGATGTCGGGTACGGGCTGCGCGTCGATCTGGCGGCGCGCCTGGGCCCACAGGCGCTGGTCATCCCGCCGCTGCGCGATCGGCTGGAGGACGTCGCTCCATTGGCCTGCGGATTTCTGCGAGCGCGCAACGCCGTTCTGGAACCGCAGGCATGGCGCGCCCTGTTTCTGCACCGCTGGCCCGGCAACGTGCGCGAGCTGCAAAAGACGCTGCGTTTTGCCATCGTGGTGGCGGGGGCGTCGCCCAGCATCGGGTTCGAACATTTACCGCCGGGCATGTCGCCGGTGGCGCCGGTGCCAAACGCGGCGGCGGTCGGGGCGTCGTCGGGGTCGGCAGGGTCGTCGGCCACCATCACGCTGGGCGCCGTCAGCCGGACGCTGCGCCCGGAACGCCCCACCCGGCAGGCGCTGGTCGAGCTGCTGAAACGGCACGGCGGCGACGTCGCCTTCATGGCGCGCACCATGGGGCGGCAGCGCACGCTGGTCTGGCGCTGGCTGCGACAGGACGGCGTGGACCCGCAGGTCTATCGCGCGGGGAGCGATCCCGTGGAAGACACCGAGGTGCAAAGCGAGGACGCCGAGCCGAGGGGCCCGCGCCCGCCGGAAGAGACGCTCCCCTTTCAGTCGGTCAAAGGGCGGTACACTGGCGAAGCGTAGATGATGGTTGCCACCTGCCGTCGTGAAATGGTTCGAAGAGTCGTCTTCTACGCCTTGGTCGTCGTCGTCCTGAGTGCGTTCAACGGTGCTTGTCAGGAAGGGAACCCGAGCAGCGGCGGCCAGGGTGGTGCCGGCGGTGCGGCCGGTACCGGCGGCGCAGCGCCCAAGGACAATGCCGCAGTCACCTCACCGGATGACTGCTTCTACGACGGCAGCCGAGGACTGGGCGGGTCCGACTTTATCTACTGCCACACCATCACAGTCGGCTTCGAACCCGCGCTCGATTTGCAAGACACGATCACGCTGTCGACCGACCTCCGTCAGGACGTGCCCGTCGAGGATTCGCACCTAAACGTGGAAGACGCCTGGAAGAGCGTCAGCGGCGAAAAAGTCACAGCGTTGCTCGCCGATTTCACGACGCACAACCCGGCAATACCGACGCTATACCCCGCCACAGCCACAGTCCGCGTGGCCAAAGCCGGTGGCGCCACCACCGAGAAGACCTTCTCCAGCTTCCACTACACGTGCGTGGCCCGAACCAGCGACGACTGGTGCTGGGAGGCCGAACCGGTGGTGTTTTCCGGAGCCACCGCTGCACCCGGGCCGTGAGGACGGCGCGGGCGCCGAGGGGATAGTGGCGGGTTTCGTCCTTACGGAGTGATCGCCAGGTCGAGCCCGATCATCCCCTTGCAGTAGTCCTGCGAAGGCGGACAGTTGAGCGACTTCACTTCGAAGAACTCGAGACGGCCCGGCAGGCCGCTGTCGAAGTCGAGCTGGATCTGCTGGATCGCGTTCTGGTCGATGCACAATCCGGGATGCGGGCGAAACCAGATAGCCGCCATCGACGCAAATTGTAACACCCGCATCGCCCCTTCGATCATGACGCAACGTCGTCCGATAGCCGACCAGCGCCAGCGCGGTCGGTAAACCAATCCTGATGGCCGACCGCTAGACATTTGCCATCGGCTGCTTCT
>JAXDMH010000556.1:0-7752 GCA_034666225.1 Myxococcales bacterium | reverse complement strand
TGACCTTCATCGCGCTGGTTGCGTCGTTCTCCATCGTCTCCAACCTGATCATGCTGGTGACCGAGAAAGGGCGCGAGATCGCCATCCTGAAATCGATGGGCGCCCGCGACGCCGCCATCCTGCGCGTCTTCATCGCCGAGGGCCTCTACATCGGCCTTCTGGGTCTGGCCCTGGGCATGGCCTGGGGCATCGGCAGCTGTCTCCTCATCTCGCGCTTTGGCCTGCCGCTGGACCCCGACGTCTATTACATCCAGAAGCTTCCTGTGGTCATGCGCGGCGGCGAGATCGCTTCGGTGGCCCTGGCCGCCCTGGGCCTCTGCTGCCTGGCCACGCTCTACCCGGCTTACCTGGCGTCGCGCCTCCGACCGGTAGCCGGGTTGCGGTACGAATAAGCGCTCGCCTGGTTCGGCAGGGGCAACGCGCCGTAAATGCGCCAAGTCTCAACGCTTGTCGTGAGACTGTCTTCGTTGACACCTAGGGGGGCGCCGACTACTTTGGCGGCCCCGATGAGCCCGGTCGCCACGCCTTGGGTCCCAACGCCGGCGGCTGCGAGCCACAGCGATGTGGACCGACGCAGCCGCGGGGGCGCCCACGTCGTGGTTCGCGACCTGCGCAAGGAGTTTCACCTGGGTGGCAGGGTCATCCCCGTCTTGCGCGGTCTAGATTTCCAGCTGCAGCCGGGCGAGATCGCCTCGGTGGTGGGGGCCTCGGGCGTGGGCAAGTCGACGCTCTTACAGGTTCTTGGGACGCTGGACGCCCCCACCGCGGGCAGCATCTCGTTCGACGGAACCAACGTCACCGCGATGTCGCCGGCGCGGCTGGCAGAGTTTCGCAACCGGGAGATCGGCTTCGTCTTTCAGTTTCATCACCTGCTGCCGGAGTTCACGGCGCTGGAGAACGCCATGATGCCCGGCCTCATCATGCGCTTGCCGCGGGCCGAGTGCATCGAGCGCTCGCGGGCCATGCTCACGCGGCTGGGCATCGGCGACCGGGTTGCGCATCGGCCGGGCGAGCTGTCGGGCGGCGAACAGCAGCGCGTGGCTCTGGCCCGGGCGCTGCTGCTGTCGCCGCGGCTGCTCCTGGCCGACGAGCCGACCGGCAACCTGGACACCAAGACCGGGCGCGAGATTCACCAGCTTTTCTTCGAGCTGAACCGCGAGCTGGGCATGACCATCTTGATTGTCACCCACAACAACGAGCTGGCTGCTCAGACGCCACGCAAGCTGCGCATGGCCGACGGTCGCATCACGGACGAGGCCTGAAGCGAACCGATGATTTTTCGCCCGGTTCTCGCCGTCGCGGCCCTGCTGGCCGCGGTCTCCATTTCAACCTCGCTGGTGCTGGCCGCGCCCGCCGCGAAGCCCGCCGCCGCGCCCACGCCGGCCGCCGATGCCGGCACCCACTCTGCGGACGACGCTGAAGCGCCCGAGACGCCGACGCCCGTCGACGCCGGCAAGGTGGTCAAGCTGCAGTTTCGCGGCAACCGCAAGGTCGAGGACGACGCCATCAAGGTCAACCTCAAGACCAAGGTCGGCGCCCCGCTGACACAAGAGATGTTGCGCGACGATGTGCGCGCCATCTGGAAGATGGGTTACTTCGAGGACGTTCAGATCGAAGCCACCGACGTGAAAGGCGGCGGCCTGTCCCTGGTCTTCATCCTCAAAGAAAAGCCGTCGATCAACAAGATCTACGTGGCCGGCAACGACGAGGTTCCGCTGTCGAAGATCAACGAGGTCCTGGACATAAAGAAGGAACAGATCCTCGACCTGGCCAAACTGAAGAAGAACCAGGAGAAGATCAAAGACCTCTACGTCGAAAAAGGCTTTTACATGGCCGAGGTGACGTACGAGCTGAAGCGCAACGCGCCGGCCGAGGTCGACGTCTGGTTTCGGGTGCGCGAAAACGCCAAGGTCGAGGTCCGCCGGGTCAACTTCGTCGGCAACAGCGCCGTCCCCGACCAGGACCTGCGCGACGTGATCATCACCCACGAGGGCAGCGTGCTGTCGGCGCTGAACCAGGCCGGCACCTACCGCGAGGACGTCTTCCAGCGCGACCTTTTGGTGCTGCAGGCCTACTACTGGGATCGCGGCTATGTCCAGGTCAAGGTCGGTTCGCCCCTGCTGGAGCTGTCCCCCGACAAGCAGTCGATGTACATCACCATCACCATCGACGAGGGACCCCAGTACCGCCTGGGCTCCATCGACGTGCAGGGTGATCTGCTGGAGTCCAAGGAGTTCTTCCTGCGCCGGGTGTCGGTCAAGCCGGGCGAGATCTTCAACCGCTCGAAGCTGTCTGAAGACCTCCAGCGCCTGACCGACTTTTACAAGGACCGGGGGTTCGCCTACGTCAACGCCAGCCCGTCGACGCCGGTCAACGACAAGACCCGCACCGTCGACGTCATCTTCGAGATTCAAAAGGGCGAGCCGGTCTCGTTCGACCGCATCAACATTCGCGGCAACAGCAAGACGCGCGACAAGGTGATCCGGCGCGAGATGCGCATCATCGAAGGCGATCCTTACAACCAGACGTTGATCGACACGTCAAAGCGTCGGGTCAACGCCCTCGGTTACTTCGAGAAGGTCGACATCTCGACCAAGCGCGGCGCCACCGACAACCAGATGGAGGTCAACGTCGAGGTGGCCGAGCGGCCCACCGGCACGTTCCAGATCGGCGCCGGTTTCTCGTCGGTGGAGAACTTCATCGCGCAGGCCCAGATCTCGCAAAACAACCTCCTGGGGCGGGGACAGCTGCTGACGTTGCAGGCGCAGCTCTCCAGCCTGCGCCAGCTGTTCCTCCTCCAGTTTCAGGATCTCTACTTCCTGGACACCAACTGGACCTTCGGGTTCAACCTGTTCAAGCAGGATCGCTATCTCTACTCGTTCACCCGGTCGTCGAAGGGCGCCAGCCTGACCTGGGGTTACCTGCTGGCCGAAGACCTGCGCCTGCTGCTGACCTACACGCTGGAAGACGTCAGCGTGTCGACGGGCGGCTTTCGCAGCCTGTTCAGCGGCGGCCAGCGCGATCCCACGCCGGTGGGGCAGATCGCCAATCTGTTGCGCTCGGGCGTGACGTCGGCGGGCCGGGCCCTGCTGTCCTACGATTCGCGGGACAACCGGCTGTTTCCCACCAAGGGCTTTTACAACACCCTGTCGGCCGAAGTGGCCGATCACTTCCTGCTGTCCGAGAACGTCTTCACCCGTTACGAAGCGGTGGGTCGGTTCTTCTATCCCATCTGGGGCCCCTTCGTATTTCGCATGAAGCTGGAGGCAGGCCTCATCGCCAGCCGCGATCCGCGCGGCGTGCCGATCTTCGAACGCTACTTCGTGGGCGGCATCTACGACATCCGCGGTTTTGCGCCGCGATCGCTGGGCCCCACCATTCGCGCCCTCAGCAACCAGGCCCAGGACGCCTCGCTGTCGAACTTTCTCGTCGGCGGCAACATGCAGGTGCTGGGGAACGCCGAGATCGAATTCCCGATCTTCGACAAGGTGGGCATCCGCGGCGTGGTCTTCACGGACATGGGCAACGCCTTCAACCTGGAAGACCAGTATTGCAAGATCAGCCCCAGCGGCATCGACGCCAGCAAGAATCCCTGCAGCGGTCCGCTGGATCTGGGCGCCTATCGACAAAGCTGGGGTTTCGGGTTTCGCTGGTTCTCCCCGATCGGCCCTCTGCGGTTCGAATGGGGCATTCCGTTCAAGACGCTGCCCGGCGAGCAGCCCATCGTGTTCGAGTTCACGATTGGCAACTTTTTCTAACCTCTGCTAAGCAAGGCCGCGCAAAAGGAGATCACAATGGCACGTTGGTTGGCACTGGGTTTTTTACTGCTGGCGTCATCGCCCCTCAGGGCTTTGGCTGAAGATGTCAAGCTGGGTTACGTCGACCTTCAGCGGGCCCTCAACGAGACCGAGGACGGGCGCAAGGCCAAAGAGAGCCTGAAGAAGGTCTTCGACCAGAAGCAGAAGGAACTGGACGAGCAACAGCAGGCGCTGAAGAAGGACATCGAAGACCTGGACAAGAAGCGGACGCTGTTGCCGGCCGACAAGCTGCGCGACAAAGAGGCCGAGCTGCAGGGGCGCATGCAGAAGGTGCAGCAGACGTACCTGCGGCATCAGCAAGATCTTCAGAGCAAGGAGCAAGAGGCCACCGCCAAGATCTTCGAGCGCATGAACCGCATCATCAACAAGATCGCGGTCGCCGAGAACTTCACGATGATCCTGGACAAGACGCAGTCGGCGGTCATCTACGCCAAGGCGCACCTGGACCTGACCAACGAGCTGATTCGCCGTTACAACGCCGGCGAAGGCGCCGACAAGTCGGGCGCCACCGCGGGCGCGCCCAAGCCGGCCGGCCCCACGGCCGCCGCCAAGAAATAACCGAGCAGGCGGAGCGGGGCGTGCTGGACATCCGGGACATCGAGAGGATCCTGCCGCACCGCTATCCGTTTCTGCTGGTTGACAAGGTCGTGGAGATCGACGACGAGCACATCGTCGCGATCAAGCAGGTCACCCGGAACGAACCGCATTTCGAGGGGCACTTCCCCGGTCACCCGGTGATGCCGGGCGTGCTGATCATCGAGGCGCTGGCCCAGACCGGCGCCTTGTACGCGGCCCGCCTGGTGAAGTTCGATCCCGAAAAGCAGGTCATCTACTTCATGGCCATCGACAAGGCCAAGTTCCGCAAGCCGGTGATCCCGGGCGATACGCTGCGCCTGGAGGTGACGCCCCTGCGCAAGGGGGGCGCAATCTGGAAGATGCGCGGCGAAGCCAAGGTGGGCGACGCCGTGGTGGCCGAGGCAGAGTTCATGGCCAGCATCCAGCCCAAGCCTGCCCCGAAGACTGACGCCCCCGGCGCGTGACCATGGCCAGCCGCTCGTCGCGCCGGAGCCAACGGATCCGACGTCGGCGCACCGTCTGCTTGCTCGCCGTCGCCGCCACGGCCGTCCTGCTGGGCGGTGCCATCGGTTGTCGGCGATCGTCGCTGATGCCGCGCGCGGACGGCGCCGCGGTGGTGGTGGCTCCTGCCGCCAGTACCGGCGATCAAGACGTCGCCTTTGTGCCCGAGATCGAGCCGAACGACGCGCTTTCGTCGGCACAGAAGATCGAATTCGGCGCGAGCGCCGCCGCCATCCCGTTGGGCATCGCCGGAAAGCTGGCGCCGCCCAGCGGAAAATCTCACGATGTCGATCTGTTTCGGCTGGTGATTCCCGCCGCCCCTGGCACCGCCGGCGACGCGACGCCGGCAGCGACGCTGCGGCGCCGGCTGTCCATCGAGGTGTCGCCCGACCCCGCGCTGGCGGTGCTCGTCGACGCGCTGGATGACCAGGGGCAGGTGCTGATCGCGGCCGCCGGGGGCGTGCCGGGCGACCCGGACGGTTTCCCGAACCTGTCGGTCACCCCCGGCGCGTATTACCTGCGCGTGCGCGCCGCCGCGGCCGGGGCCGGTTCATACCGGCTGGTGGCGCGGTTGATCCCGCTCGAGACGGGCGAGGAGCAGGAGCCGAACGGCAAGGCGGCGCTGGCCTCCGAGGCGCCCGCCACCGGCGAGGTGATCGGTTATTACGGCTGGCGCCGCGATCAAGACTGGTATCGCGTGGCGCTGGCGTCGGTGCCGGAGGGTAGCGTCCTGGGCGTCGATCTGGAGGCGGTGCCGGGCGTGGCCGCGTCGCTGCTGGTCTATGACGCCGCCGAGCGCAAGCTGATCGAATCGCGCGGCCGCAGTGAAGAACGGGTGGCGGTGCGCAACGTGCGCCTGGCGCCAGGGGACCCGCACCTTTACGTGGTCGTGCGCGCCGACAGCGGTCGCAACGCCACGGTCCGCTACAACCTGCGCCTGCGCGCCGAGCTGCCCAAGGGTGGCAGCGAGCTGGAGCCAAACGACGACGCCGCGCACGCCCAGGCCATCAGCGACGGCGACACGCTGGGATTTCTCGGCCGTGGCGACGTCGACGTCTATCGGTACAACGCCAAGGCAGGCGCCACCGAGCTGGACCTCGAAGTCACGCCGCCCGAACGGGTCGACGCCAAGCTTGAAGTCTTGCGCGAAACCGACGGCTTCTTGCTGGCGCGGGCCGACGCAGGCAAACGCCACGAGCCCGAGCGCATTCCCAACCTGTTCGTCGCCGGCGGGCCGCTGCTCATTCGCCTGTCGGCCGGGCGTGGCGACGGCAATTCCGATGAACCGTACCGCCTCACCGTGGCCAGCCGCCCTCCGGAGCCCGGGGCCGAGCGCGAACCCAACGGCACGACTGCCGCGGCGACGGTGCTGCCGTCGGGTGTGGCCGGCAACGGCCTGATCTTCCCGCGCGGCGACGTCGACGTCTGGAAGGCGCCGCTGGCCGGCAACACCACCACCGCCGCGGTCAGCGTCACCGGCGTGGCCGGCCTGACCCTGGACGTGCGCGTCCTCGCCGACGACGAGCACGAGCTGGGACGATTCAAGGTGCCGGGCGCGTCACCGGCGACCACCAGCGTGGCCACCGGCGGCGCCGCCTGCTGCCTGGTCCAGATTCGCGACGCATCGGCCAAGGGCGCCGTGGCCAACGCCCGCGATCGCTATGCCCTGACGGTGGGACCATGACCAAGGCGTCGCCGCCGTCGCCGCCGACCTTGGGCGCGCTGCTGCTGGCCGTCACCGTCTGGGGCGTCGCCTGCGCCCATCCTGGCCAGGGGCCGGCAGCCAGCGTGACCGCCTTCGCTGCGGCCATGGACAGGCGCGACTACCAGGGGGCCTATGCCCTGACCTCCGCCGACTATCAGAAGCGGGTGCCGTTGGCAGCGTTCCGCCTCGAGGTGGACGCCGCCGTCGCGGACGCCCGCCCCATGGCCGCCCGGCTGGCGCCGCCACCTGGGGCAAGCGCACCGCGCGTCTGGCTGGAGCTGGCCGACGGTGACACTCTGCCCCTGGTTCAGGAAGGGGGCGCCTGGCACATCGACGCGCCGCCGCTGGAACCGTTCCCGCGGCGCACCCCGCGTGCTGCGCTGCGCTCGTTTGTTCGGGCCCTGGAACAGCGGCGTTACGACGTGCTGGTTCGCTTTGCCCCCAGCCGCTACCGCGCCGGGTTGACGGCCGAGAAGCTGCGCCAGATGTGGGAAGGCGAGGGGAAAGGCGACAATCAGAAGCTGCTGGCGGAATTGCGCGCTAACCTGAACGCGCCCATCGTCGAACTTGGTGACGAGGCGCACATGCCGTACGGCGAGCACGAGGTACATTTTCTGCGCGAGGAGGGGGCATGGACCATTGCCGATCCCGACTGATCGCGCCGCAGATCGCGATAAATCGGCCAGACTGGGATAGAAGACGGCAAAGAAATCGCGTTTCTAATGTTTGTTATCTGATATGCCGAACTTGACTATACGTCAGGGATATTGCACGCATTTAACAAGAGGTTGTTTCGATGCTCGAGCCCTGGATCATTGAGCAGATCCGACGCCGCGAAGAAGAAGAGCGGAGGCGCAACGAGCGACCGCAGTTGGAGGTCCCTGTCCACGACGAGCGGTGGAAGCGTCCGGCGTCGGAAGACGACGACAAGAAAAACCACAACGACGAGGAAGAAGGAGAGCGCGGCGTAGCCATCATCGATTTCTAGCCCCGGGCCCCTGGGCGGCGTCCGTGCGCGCCCCACCTTGTCTTGGTGGGTTTCTGGACGGGGATCGTGGGCCTGGTTAGATAGGGGCATGGTGGAGAGTGCTGCGCAGGTGACGAAGGGGCTGGCGGCGCCGGCGTTTGTTGGCCGGCAGCGGGAGCTGGAGC